>JALOSH010000482.1 GCA_025458545.1 Hydrogenophaga sp. | reverse complement strand
GTGCCGCAGCGCTACCGCATCGGCGCCGAAGGTGCCGGCTTCATCTACCAGATGCAGCAGTTCCAGGAAGAGCGCCTGTGGGCCGCAGCGAGTTGCCTGCAGAGCCTCACCAACTGCATCCAGTGGACGGTGGACTATGCGCAGGAACGCAAGCTGTTCGGCGCCACGCTGGCCGACCAGCAGTGGGTGCAATTCAAACTGGCCGAACTCAAGACCGAGGTGGAAAGCCTGCGGGCGCTGACCTACCAGGCGTGTGAACACTACGTCGGCGGGGCCGATGTGACCGAGTGGGCCACCATGGCCAAGCTCAAGGCGGGGCGGCTGAACCGAGAGGTGCCCGACACTTGCCTGCAGTTCTGGGGCGGCATGGGCTACACCTGGGACAACAAGGTGTCGCGCATGTACCGCGACGGTCGGCTCGCGTCCATCGGCGGTGGGGCGGACGAAGTCATGTTGGGCATCCTGTCAAAAATCATGGGCATCGCCAAGCGCCCGGTGAAGTGAGGACGCGATCATGAGCAACTTTCTGGTGGTTCGACAGGGCGACACCGAGCGCTGGACGCTCAACGACCCGGCCTCGCGCAACGCCCTGTCCGACGCGATGGTGGTGACGCTGTTTGAGGCCTGCCTGCGGGCCCAGGCCGACGGCAGTTTGCGCACGGTGGTGCTCACTGGCGCGGCGGGCGCCTTCTGTGCCGGCGGCAGCCTGGGCAGCTTCGCCAGTGCCATCGGCCAGCCGCTGTCGCCCGGTTGCGACGATCCGCTGATCGAGGCCAACCGCCGCTTTGGCGATGTGTTGCACGCGCTCACCGGACGTGGTGCTGGCCACGCAACGCTCGGTGTTCGCCACGCCCGAGGTCACGCTCGGCCTGCCGCCAGCGCAGATCGCGCCTTTCGTCTGGATGCGCCTGGGCGAGCGCGCGGCGCGCGAATGCCTGCTCTCGGGGCGGCACTACCGCGCGGCCGAGATGCAGGCCCTTGGCCTGGTGAACGATGTGGTGGCCGATGGCGAGCTGGAAGACGCCTTGCACGACACCTTGCAGACGTTCAGCCACGCCGCGCCCGGCGCCACCGCCATCACCAAACGCCTGCTGCAGCGCCTGCGCGGCCCGGTGCCCGATCTGCGCGACGAGGCGGCCATCGCGTTCGCCGCTGCGCTGCGGGGCAACGAAGCCGCCACCGGCCTGCAGGCGTTTGCGCGCAAGCAGACCGCCCCATGGGTCAAGAGCAGCGCTGTGCAATGAAAAAGCTCCTGATCGCGAACCGGGGTGAGATCGCACGCCGCGTGATCCGCACCGCCCGGGCCATGGGCATCGGCACCGTCGCGGTCTATGCCGACCCCGACCGCGATGCGCTGCACGTGCGCGAGGCCGGCAGCGCGGTGGCGCTGGGCGGCGCGGCCTCGGCCGACAGCTACCTGCGCATCGACAAATTGATCGCAGCCGCCCGCAGCAGTGGTGCCGACGCGGTGCACCCCGGTTACGGTTTCCTGAGCGAAAACGCCGACTTTTCCAAGGCCGTGATCGACGCCGGCCTCGTCTGGGTCGGCCCGCCGCCCGCGGCCATCCAGGCGCTGGGCAGCAAATCCGCCGCCAAGGCGCTGGCGCTGCGGCAGGGCGTGCCGGTGCTGCCGGGGTACTTTGGCGCCGACCAGTCCGACGCGACGTTTGCCGCCGAGGCGCAACGCATCGGCTTCCCGCTCATGGTCAAGGCCGTGGCCGGAGGCGGCGGGCGCGGCATGCGGCGCTGCACAGCGCGCGCTCCGAAGCGCTGGCTGGGTTTGGCAACGGCGAGCTGCTGATCGAGCGCGCCCTGCTGAACCCGCGCCACGTGGAGGTGCAGGTATTTGCCGACGCCCACGGCCACTGCATCCACCTCGGCGAACGCGACTGCTCGGTACAGCGCCGCCACCAGAAGATCATTGAGGAATCCCCAAGCCCGGCGGTCTCGCCCGAGCTGCGCGACGAGCTGGGCCGCTGCGCCGTGGCGCTGGCGCAGGGTGCGGGTTATGTGGGCGCGGGCACGGTGGAGTTTCTGCTGGAAGGCGATGCATTCTTCCTCATGGAGATGAACACGCGCCTGCAGGTGGAGCACCCCGTCACCGAGATGCTCACCGGCTGGCAGATCCGCGTCGCCCGCGGTGAACCCCTGCCGCTCACCCAAGACCAGGTGCAACTCAACGGACACGCGATCGAGGTCCGCCTCTGCGCCGAAGACGAACGTTTCACCCCCCACGCCGGCACGGCGCAGCGCTTCGCCGAACCGCCGCTCGTCCAAGGTCTGCGCTTCGACCACGCGCTGGAAAACGGCAGCGTGGTCACGCCGCATTACGACGCCATGCTCGGCAAGCTGATCGCCCACGCGCCGACCCGCGGCGAGGCCATCGACAAGCTGACCTGGGCGCTGGACGGCACCGTGCTGCTGGGCCTGCCCAGCAACCGTGCCTTCCTGGCGGCCTGCCTGCGCCACCCGGTGTTCGGCGCGGGCGAGGCCACCATCCCTTTTCTTGCCGAACGCGGGGACGAGCTGCGCCAGGCACTGGCGCCCCCGCACGATGCCCAGGTGGCCGCTGCCCTGGCCGCGACCTGGCTGGGCCGCCCGGCGCACGATCTGCCCAGCCCGTTTCCGCGGCCGCTGCGCATGAAGCTGGGCGAAACCACCCTGGACCTCTCCGTGCGCGAACCGGGCCAGGGCGCGCTGCTGGTGCAGGCGGGCGGGCGCACACACGCTGCGCAATGGGGCACCGGCACCCTGGCGCTGGACGGTGTCGCGCACCCCGCCACCGTGGTGCGCCAACCCGATGGCCGCTGCCATGTGCGCTGGGGCGCCCACGACCTGATGCTGCAGGACCTGAGCCACACCGCCGCACTGAGCGCCGGCCAGGGCCCGGCCGCGCGCGAGCTGCGCGCGCCGTTCAACGGCAAGCTGGTGTCCCTCTCGGTGCAGCCAGGCCAGCGCGTGGCCAAGGGGCAGGTGCTGCTGACCATCGAAAGCATGAAGATCGAACACCAGATCGGCGCGCCCCGCGACGCCACCGTCAGCGGCGTGACCGTGGTCGTCGGGCAGCAGCTGCTGCCCGGCCAGGTCATGGCCGTTTTTGCGGAGGAGGCTGCATGAACACCGCCAACACCGACTTGGCCAGCGACTTCGACGCCGCCGACCTGCAAGCCCTGGTCGACACCGTTCGGCGCTTTGCCACCGAACGCGTGCGTCCGAACCTCGACGCCTGGGAAGCCGCGGGCGAGATCCCGCGCGCGCTCTACCGCGAAGCCGCCGCGCTCGGCCTGCTCGGTCTGGGTTATCCCGAACGCCTGGGCGGCACGCCCGCGCCCTGGCGCGCGCGCAACGCGCTGTCGCAAACGCTGGCGCGCCACGGCACCAGTGGCGGCCTCATGGCCAGCCTGTTCTCACTCAACATCGGCCTGCCGCCGGTGCTGGCGCACGGCGCGCCCGAGCTGCAGGCCGAGATCATTCCCCCCGTGCTGCGCGGCGAGCAGATCGCCGCGCTCGGCATCACCGAACCCGCCGCGCTCGGCATCACCGAACCCGGCGGCGGCTCCGACGTGGCCGCGCTGCGCACCACCGCGCGCCGGGATGGCGACGACTACGTGATCGACGGCGAGAAAGTATTCATCACCTCCGGCGTGCGCGCCGACTGGGTGACCCTCGCCGTGCGCACCGATCTTCAGAGCAAGGGCGCCATCGGCATCAGCATGATCGTGGTTCCCATGGACCGGCCCGGCGTCTCGCGCACGGCGTTGCAGAAGATGGGCTGGCACTGCTCGGACACCGCACACCTGCGCTTTGACGGCGTGCGGGTGCCCGCACGCTACTTGCTGGCGCAAGAGGGCGCGGGCTTTCGCATCATCATGGGCAACTTCAAC
>JALOSH010000140.1 GCA_025458545.1 Hydrogenophaga sp. | reverse complement strand
TCGAGCTTCTCGCGCCCGGCCGCCACCGCCAGCGTCTCCAGGGTGTTGAGCAGACGACGCGCATCCCCGTCGGCGTAGGCGACCAGCCGGTCTTCGGCCGCCTTCTCGACGTCCGGAACCGCGCCGATGTCCCGCGCCCGCTGCACCAGTTGCCGCAGGTCGTCCTCGTCCAGGGGCTGCAGCACATAGACCGCCGCCCGCGACAGCAGAGCGGAATTGACCTCGAAGGACGGGTTTTCGGTGGTGGCGCCGATGAAGGTGAACAGCCCGCTCTCCACATGCGGCAGGAACGCATCCTGCTGGCTCTTGTTGAAGCGGTGCACTTCGTCGACAAACACGATGGTGCGCTGGCCATGCAGACCGACGCGGGCCGCCTCGGCCCGCTCCACCGCCTCGCGGATGTCCTTGACGCCGCCGAGCACGGCACTGATGGTGATGAACTGGGCGTCGAACGCGTCGGCCATGAGGCGCGCGATGGTGGTCTTGCCCACGCCGGGCGGCCCCCACAGGATGCAGCTGTGCGGCTGGCCGGATTCGAAGGCCAGTCGCAGCGCCATGCCCTCGCCCAGCAGGTGCTGTTGACCGATGACCTCGCCCAGGCGACGCGGGCGCAGCCGTTCGGCCAGCGGCGCGTGGACGGCGCTTTCCGGCGGCTTCACGCGTCAGGGCCGGATCACCGCCACCCCGGGTGGCGGCTGGAAGCGGAAGCGCTCCGCCGGCACCTGCACATTGGCCTGCCAGCCCGAGAAGCTGAGCACCGAGCGCTGGCCCAGGCTGTCCTCGATTTCCAGGCGGGCCAGTTCGCCCTGGCGAAACCCGACCCGCACCTGCTGCAACTGGCCATCGCCTTGCCGGGGACGGGCCTGCACCCACTCAAGGCCGTCGCTCTGACCGTCCGCCTTCAGCTCGAAATGGGTGCCCAGTTCACGCAGGCTGGTTCCCGCCACGATCAGCGCTGCCGGTGTGCTGCCCAGCACGTCCTGCTGGCGCCGGGCCGTCACCTGTTCCAGGTCGATGTCGTGCAGCCAGAGCGTCTCGCCGTCGGCCACGATGGTCTGCTCGAAGGGCCGCGTGTACTCGAAGCGAAAGCGCCCCGGTCGCTGGAACTCGAAGCGGCCATGCGAGGTCTTGCTGCGCGCCGCCGACTCCCCGGCACGCTGCGGCGACGTCACCACCTGGGTGAAGTCGGCCCGGGCACTGCGCATGTCCTGCAGGAAACTCTCCAGCCGTTGCAGGCCATCGGCCCGGGCGACCACGGCCAGGCTGGTCAGGGTCAGAAACAGGAACAATCGTCGGATCATGGTGCTGGGATCGGGCTGCGCCCACAAGGTTCAAGATCACCGGCCGGGCAACGCTCAGCCGTCGCCGCGCGGCGCCACCAGGATGTCGCGCTGGCCGCTGGAGGTGAGTGCGCTCACCAGGCCTGCGTTCTCCATGTCTTCGAGCAGGCGGGCCGCGCGGTTATAGCCGATCTTGAGCTTGCGCTGCACATAGGAGATGCTGGCCTTGCGGTCCTGCAGAACGATGGCCACCGCCTGGTCGTACAGCGGGTCTTTCTCGCCACCGCCTTCACTGCCCTCGCCGAACAGGTCGGCGCCTTCGCCGTCGCCACCGGCGGCCTCCAGCACGCCATCGATGTAGTTGGGCTCTCCCCCCTGCTCCTTGAGGTAGGCGACCACACGGTGCACCTCGTCGTCGCTGACGAAGGCGCCGTGCACCCGGACCGGAAAGCCGGTGCCGGAGGGCAGGTAAAGCATGTCACCCATGCCGAGCAGGGTTTCGGCCCCCATCTGGTCCAGGATGGTGCGGCTGTCGATCTTGCTGCTGACCTGGAAGGACAGGCGCGTGGGAATGTTGGCCTTGATCAGGCCGGTGATCACGTCCACGCTGGGCCGCTGCGTGGCCAGGATCAGGTGGATGCCGGCGGCGCGCGCCTTCTGCGCCAGGCGGGCGATGAGCTCTTCGATCTTTTTGCCCACCACCATCATCAGGTCGGCCAGTTCGTCGATGACCACCACGATGTAGGGCAGGCGCTCCAGCGGCTCGGGTTGCTCGGGCGTCAGGCTGAACGGGTTGCCGATGATCTCGCCACGCGCCGCCGCTTCATCGATCTTGGCGTTGAAACCGGCGAGGTTGCGAACGCCCATCTTGCTCATGAGCCGGTAGCGCTTCTCCATTTCGCCGACGCACCAGTTCAGGCCGTTGGCGGCGTGCTTCATGTCGGTGACCACCGGGCACAGCAGGTGCGGAATGCCCTCGTAGACGCTCAGTTCCAGCATCTTGGGATCGATCAGCAGGAGGCGCACATCCCGGGCGTCGGCCTTGTAGAGCAGCGACAGGATCATGGCGTTGATGCCCACCGACTTGCCCGAACCGGTGGTACCGGCCACCAGGCAGTGCGGCATCTTGGCCAGATCGGCCACCACCGGCTGGCCGGCGATGTCCTTGCCCAGGCCCATGGTCAGCAGGCTCTTGGCATCGTTGTAGACCTGCGAGCCCAGGATCTCGCTGAGCTTGATGGTCTGCCGCTTGGCGTTGGGCAGCTCCAGCGCCATCAGGTTCTTGCCCGGAATGGTCTCGATCACGCGGATCGAGACCAATGACAGCGAGCGCGCCAGGTCGCGGCTGAGGTTGACGATCTGCGAGCCCTTGACGCCGGTGGCCGGCTCGATCTCGTAGCGCGTGATCACCGGGCCCGGCGCGGCCGCCACCACGCGGACCTCGACGCCGAAGTCCTTGAGCTTCTTCTCGATCAGGCGGCTGGTCATCTCCAGCGTTTGACTGTCGACGCCCGCCTGCTGGCCCGGCGCGCTGTCCAGCAGATCCACCTGCGGCAGCTTGCTGTCGGGCATCTCGGCAAACAGGGGTTTCTGCCGCTCCTTGGCCACACGCTCGCTGCGCGGGACTTCGCTGACCGCGGGCTCGATCAGCACCGGAACCGGATGGTGCTCCTCGATCTCGACGCGCTCGACCTTGACGACTTCTTCGCGCTCGCGCGCCGCCTGCTCGCCGATGCGCAGGTCTTCGTCGGCCTCGCGCTTTTCGCGCCGGGCCTCGAACCAGCCGTCCAGGGTCCCCCCCGTGAGCTCGGCCAGATGGCCCCAGGAAAAGCGGAACACCGCCGGCATGCACAGCACCACCAGCGCCATCATCACCAGAGCCGAACCATTGAAACCGGTCCAGCGCATCACCAGCGGACCCAGCCACTGGCCCAACACCCCACCCGCATGCCCGGGCAGCAGCTCATCAAAACGGTACAACCGTGACCATTCGAGCACCGCGCTGGCCGCCATGAGGACCAGCAAGGCCAGCCAGAACAGGCTGCGACGTGCCCACGGGCGCTGCCAAACGCGCACGGCCACCACACTTTCCTCTTCGGTCACCAAGCCCTGCTGGCCCCGGATCCAGCGCGCCAGGGCAGACAACCAGGCGCGCAGGCCCGCCAGAAAGGCCCACCAGAGCGAAAAGCCGAACAGGTAATAAGCGCCGTCGGCCAGCAGGGCCCCGAGTCGGCCACCCCAGTTACCCACTTCGTCCCGGGTGCCGGTGGTGCTCCAGGCCGGGTCGGCCACCGAATGGCTCAGCAGCGCCAGCAGCGAAAACGCCAGGGCAAGCGCACCCAGCACCAGCGTGATTTCCTGTGCAAAACGGGACACCCCCGAGGGGGACGCCTGCGCCTGGTCGGCGTTGAGGGTATTGAGGGAATAGGTCATAGGCCTCGCATCGAACGAGGACAAGCTTACCCCATGGCGGGCAAGGCTGGCAGACGCCCACTGCGGTCCGGACGGACCGCCGGGCCGGCGGTCAGCTCAGTGAATTCAGGCGTTCCTTGATGATGGTGCTGCCATCGGGCGTGGTCTCGATGAACCCGCGCTCCTCCAGATCCTTCATGACCCGGCTGACCATCTCTCGGGAGGCACCGATCATCTTGGCCACGTCCTGGCGCGAGACACGGTCCCGGATAACCAGCTGCCCATCCCGGTCGGGCTGGGCGAACTCCAGCAGCGCGCGCGCCACACGACCGTAGACATCCATCAGCGCCAGCGATTCGATCTTGCGATCGGCGTGGCGCAGGCGCTGCACCAGCCCCTTCATGACCGCGTAGGCCATCGAGGTGTTTTCGGGCAGACAGCGGGCGAACTCGACCCGCCCCAGGATCAGCACGTCGGTCTGCACCTCGGCGCGCACCGAAGCCGAGTGCGGCTGGTTGTCGATCAGGCTCATCTCGCCCACGTAGTCGCCCGGGTTCATGGTCGCCAGGATCACCTCCCGTCCGCGGCTGTCCTGGGTCACCACGCGCGCCCGGCCCGTCAGCACGATGGCCAGGAAATTGGACTTCTTGCCCTGCTCAACGATCACCTCGCCGCGCTTGAAGCGGCGCTTGATCACCGCGTCGGCCACCGATTCCGCCTGCGCCTGGGTCAAGGTGGAGAAAAGCGGGACGCGACGGATCAGATCCAGATTGGACAGGATGGACATGCGTGTTTTCCTTTGGCTTGAATCGGCCGGGGATGCGCCTACTTACAATGAATGGAGCGCCGGACAGTCGTGCTGCGCCGGTACGACTCCCAAACGTATTACTCCACTCTATACCAGCTCGCGCCGCGTGGGCACGGGTTCATCACCATGAAGCATTCCAAAGTTCTCATTCTGGGGTCCGGACCGGCCGGATACACCGCCGCAGTGTATGCCGCACGCGCCAATCTGGCGCCGGTGCTCATCACCGGCATCGCCCAGGGCGGCCAGCTCATGACCACGACCGAGGTCGACAACTGGCCCGCCGATGTCGACGGCGTGCAGGGCCCGGACCTGATGCAACGCTTTCTGGCCCACGCCGAGCGGTTCAAGACCGAGATCGTCTTCGACCACATCAACGCGGTCGATTTTTCGAAGCGGCCCTTCGTGCTCAAGGGGGACAGCGGCGAGTACAGCTGTGATGCCCTGATCATCGCCACCGGCGCCTCGGCCAAGTACCTGGGGCTCCCCTCCGAAGAGGCCTTCATGGGCAAGGGCGTCAGCGGTTGCGCCACCTGTGACGGCTTCTTCTACCGTGGTCAGGAGGTGGCGGTGGTCGGGGGCGGCAACACCGCTGTCGAGGAAGCGCTCTACCTGTCGAACATCGCCAGCAAGGTGACCCTGGTCCACCGGCGCGACAGCTTCCGCGCCGAACCCATCATGGTCGACAAGCTGATGGAGCGTGTCCGGGAAGGCAAGATCGAGCTGAAGTTGTTCAACGTGCTGGAGGAGGTCCTGGGTGACGCCTCCGGCGTGACCGGAGTGCGGCTCAAGAGCGTGCAATCGGGTGCCACCGAGGACGTCGCGGTCAAGGGCTGTTTCATCGCCATCGGCCACAGCCCGAACACCGACATCTTCAAGGGCCAGCTGGAAATGAAGGACGGCTACATCGTCACGAAATCGGGCCTGTCCGGCATGGCCACCATGACCAGCGTGCCCGGGGTGTTTGCCGCCGGCGACGTGCAGGACCACGTCTACCGCCAGGCCATCACCAGCGCCGGCACGGGTTGCATGGCCGCGCTGGACGCCCAGCGCTACCTGGAGAATATGTGACCCTCCCCCTGCCGCGCTTCGCCCGTCCCCCCTCCTCTGGCGCCTTCGGCTTGGGAGGGGGGCGGCACCTGCGGCCGGGCAAAGCCCGTTCCGCGGTGCCACTGCCTGTATAGCGGCATGCCGCTCATTGCCCGGATGGGCGGTGATGGCGGGCTGCAGGTTTGTTGTCTATAATGGCGGGCTTTGCTGAGTCTTGACCAGCGACTCAACGGGTTACCGCCACCCTCATGGCGAGGTGAGGCCCTTACCGCCCGGGTCGCCAACAACAAAACCAAGCGCCGGTTCCTGCCGAACCTGCAATACCGCCGTTTCTGGGTCGAGAGCGAGAACCGCTGGGTTCGTCTGCGCGTCTCGGGTGCAGCCCTGCGCCTGATCGACAAGAAGGGCATCGATGCCGTGCTCGCCGACCTGCGCGCACGCGGCCAGGCTTAAGGAGTAAGGCACCATGGCAACCAAAGGCGCACGCGAGAAGATCAAGCTGGAGTCCACCGCCGGCACCGGTCACTTCTACACCACCACCAAGAACAAGAAGACCACGCCCGACAAGATGCTGATCAAGAAATTTGATCCGGTCGCGCGCAAGCACGTGGACTACAAGGAAATCAAGCTGAAGTGATTCGGCCCTGATTCCGGGTGATCCCAACAAAAAAGCCGCTGTGAAAACAGCGGCTTTTTTGTTGCCCCGGTGAAAAGAGGCGCCGCGCGACAGCGACGGCGCGGCGGCGGATGTCAGGCGTGCGCCGAGCGCAGCTTGATCGAGAAGTCTCGCAGGGCGGCAATGCCGCTCTCTTCAGCGCGGCGGCACCAGGCCTGCAGGTCGGCGGCCAGCTGCTCCCGGGTGGCGTTGGTGCCGGTCCAGAGGGCACGCAGTTCTTCGCGCATGGTCACCATCTTGTCCAGCACCGGGCTCTGGGCGCGCACCTGGGCCAGCTTCAGCTTCATATCGGCCGGCACCTTGTCGTCATCGCGGTGCAGCCATCGTTGCGCCGCCTTGACCAGCGACGCATCAGAACTGCGGGCCTTCACACTCTCCAGCTCGCGCTGGCAGGCCGCCCGCATTTCACGTGCGTAGCCTGCCATGACCTCGTAGCGGTTGGCGATGATGGCCTCCAGGGTCTTTTCGTCGGCCACCGGGCGCACGTCGCCATAAGCCAGTTTCGGCGGCGTTTTCTTCACATTGGCCAGGCCCACGGACTTGAGGATGGTGATGTACATCCAGCCGATGTCGAACTCGTAGGGCTTGACCGACAGCTTGGCTGAGGTCGGGTAGGTGTGGTGGTTGTTGTGCAGTTCTTCGCCACCGATCAGGATGCCCCAGGGAGACACGTTGGTGCTGGCATCCTGCGCCTCGAAGTTGCGGTAACCCCAGTAGTGTCCGAAGCCGTTGATGATGCCGGCGGCCGTGACGGGGATCCAGGCCATCTGGATCGCCCAGACGGTCAGGCCCAAGGCACCGAACAAAGCCACGTCGATGATGAGCATCAGGCTCACGCCGAGCTTGTTGTAGCGCGTGTAGACCTTGCGCTCAACCCAGTCGGTGGGCGTGTTGTGCCCGAAGCGCTCCAGGGTTTCCTGGTTGCGGGACTCGGCGCGGTAGAGCTCGGCCCCTTCCCAGAACACCTTCCTGATGCCGAAGATGACCGGGCTGTGGGGGTCACCCTCACGCTCGCACTTGGCGTGGTGCTTGCGGTGGATGGCGGTCCACTCCTTGGTGACCATGCCGGTGGTCATCCACAGCCAGAAGCGGAAGAAGTGCGAGGCGATCGGGTGCAGGTCCAGCGCCCGGTGTGCCGAATGGCGGTGCAGGTAAATGGTGACACTGGCGATGGTGATGTGCGTGAGCACCAGGGCCACGAGGATGGCCTGCCACCAGCTGGCGCCGGTGAGGCCCTGGTCCAGGAAGCGGACCAGACCGTCCCACAAGGTGGAAACAACGGTATCGGAGGTATTCATTCAGTTCCTAAGCGAGAGAGAGCACCCGGCAACGGGGCCGGGAAACGGACGTGACAGAGCAGCAGCCCGCCTGACTGGGCATACCCGTTGATTTTACCGGCCGAAGGTCCTTTTCACCAAGGGCTTCCAGGGTCCGGAAAGCGCAGAAATGCGGCCATCCTTGCCCCAGATCAGGGCCTTGGATGGCCGATCAAGACCTCTTGCGCCAGACCGCGGCAAAAAAGCCGTCGGTGGCATGTCGGTGCGGCCACAGGCGCAGAAAGCGACCCCCTTGACCCGACACCAGGGTGTCGGCTTGACCGACCTGCACGGCACCCAGCAGGTCCAGCGCCGCCAGCGCCTCGAAGTCGGCATGATCCCGGTCGAAGGCCTCGGCCACGGCCTCGTTCTCCTGCGGCAGCAGGCTGCAGGTGGCATAGACCAGGCGTCCGCCGGGCTTGAGCAGGCGCGCGGCACTGGCCAGGATGCGCTGCTGAAGTTCGGCCTGGGCAGCCACCGTCTCCGGCGTCTGGCGCCATTTCAGGTCCGGGCTGCGCCGCAGGGTGCCCAGGCCGGAGCACGGGGCGTCGACCAGCACCCGGTCGATCTTGCCGGCCAGGCGCTTGATGCGCTCATCCCGTTCATGGGCGATCGCCACCGGATGCACATTGGACAGGCCGCTGCGGGCCAGCCGGGGCTTGATCGCATCCAGCCGGTGGGCTGAGGTGTCGAACGCATACAGACGGCCGCTGTTGCGCATGGCAGCGCCAATGGCCAAGGTCTTGCCACCGGCACCGGCACAGAAATCGACCACCATTTCACCGCGCTTGGCGTCCAGCAGCAGCGCCAGCAGCTGGGAACCTTCGTCCTGGACCTCGACCTCTCCGGCCACAAAGGCCGGCACCTTGGCCAGCGACGGCTTGCCCTGCAGGCGGATGCCCAACGGCGAGTGCGGTGTGGGCTCAACCTGCAATCCCGCGCTGCGCAACTGGGCCAGCAGCGGCTCGCGCTTTCCCTTCAGGATGTTGATGCGAAGATCCAGTGGCGCCGGCTGCATGAGGCTGTCGGCCAGGGCATCGAATTCGTCCCCCACCTGTTCGCGCAGGGCCTGAGCCAGCCACTCGGGCAGGTTGTGACGGTGCGGCGCCATCAGATCGGCATCCGCCACCCGGGCACAGGCATCCAGCCAGGTCTTCTCGGGCTCGCTCAGCGCGCTCTTGAGGAAGTCGCGATCGCCCGGAAAACCCAGGATCGCCAGCCGGCGCCATTTCGAACCGCTGCCCGATCGCGCCAGCCACTCGAGGCGCAGGCGTTCGCGCAGCACCGTGTACACGGTGTCGGACAGGGTGGCCCGCTCGCGCGGACCCAGGGACTTGTTCTCGCGGAAATGGCGCGCCACGACGGCATCGGCCGGGTGTTCGAAGCGGAAGACTTTCTCGATGAGGCTGGCCGATTCGTCCAGCAGGGCTTTGGGGTGCATGCTGCTATTGTCCCACCAGCGATAATCAAGGGTTATGTCCGAAATCGCCCAACAGGTGCATCGACGCCGCACCTTTGCCATCATCTCGCACCCCGACGCGGGCAAGACCACGCTGACCGAGAAGCTGCTGCTGTTCTCGGGCGCCATCAACATCGCCGGCTCGGTCAAGGCGCGCAAGGCGGCTCGCCATGCGACGTCCGACTGGATGGAAATCGAGAAGCAGCGCGGCATTTCCGTGGCGTCGTCGGTGATGCAGATGGAGTACCGCGACTGCGTCATCAACCTGCTGGACACCCCGGGCCACCAGGACTTCTCGGAGGACACCTACCGCGTGCTCACCGCCGTGGACGCGGCGCTGATGGTGATCGACGCCGGCAACGGCGTCGAACCCCAGACGCGACGCCTGCTGCAGGTCTGCCGGGCACGCAACACCCCCATCCTGACCTTCGTCAACAAGATGGACCGCGAGGTCAAGGCCCCGCTGGACCTGATGGACGAAATCGAGCGTGAGCTGGGCATGACCGTGGTGCCCTTCACCTGGCCGGTCGGCATGGGCAAGACCTTTCGCGGCGTATACGACCGCCGCGGCGACCAGATGCGGGTATTCACGCCGGGCGAGGACCGCCGCGGCGGCGACGAGGAGGTGCTGGCCGGACTGGACAATCCCGAAAGCGCCCACCGCTTCGGCATGGAATGGGCGGCGGCCAAGGACGAGCTGGAGCTGGTGGAGGGCGCCTCCCCCGCGTTCGACAAGGACGCCTTCCTGGGCGGCACGCAGACGCCGATGCTGTTCGGCTCGGCCGTCAACAACTTCGGCGTGCGCGAGGTGCTGGACGCGCTGGTCGACCTGGCTCCGCCACCGGGCGCCAAGGCCGCCATCCAGCGCGTGGTCGAACCGGTGGAACCCAAGTTCAGCGGCGTGGTGTTCAAGATCCAGGCCAACATGGACCCGGCGCACCGCGACCGGATTGCCTTCGTTCGCGTGGCCAGCGGCCACTTCGAGCGGGGCATGCGCCTGAAGGTGGTGCGCAGCGGCAAGGAGTTGCGGCCCAACACGGTGGTGAGCTTCCTGTCCCAGCGGCGCGAACTGCTGGACGAGGCGTTTGCCGGCGACATCATTGGCATTCCCAACCATGGGGTGCTGCAGCTGGGCGACACGCTGACCGAGGGCGAAGCCCTGCAGTTCACCGGCCTGCCCTTCTTCGCACCGGAGATCATCCGCAGCGTGGAAGTGGCCGATCCGCTCAAGACCAAGCAGCTGCGCGCCGGCCTGACCCAGCTGGGCGAAGAAGGTGCGATCCAGGTGTTCCGCCCGGTGGCCGGCACGGTGCTGCTGCTGGGCGCCGTCGGGCAACTGCAGTTCGAGGTGGTGCAGCACCGGCTGCAGGCCGAGTACGGCGTCAAGGCCCGCATCATGCCCAGCAACTACCATGTGGCGCGCTGGGTGACCTGCGCACCGGAGGACGGTGGCGAGCAGGAGCTCAAGCGCTTCATCGACGCCAACGCCCACCGCGTCGCGCTGGATGCGGTGGACGCGCCGACCATCTTGCTGGATCACGCAGCCACGCTGCGCGCGGTGGAAGCCAACTGGCCGAAGATCCGGTTCCACGCCATGCGGGAGCACGCGGGCCTGGTGTTCCACAAAGGTGTCTGACCATTCCATTTCATCCACATGAAGCTATTCGCTCCACTTTACGAACGCGCCATGCAATGGGCCCGGCACCGCCATGCGCCCTGGTACCTCGGCACCATGAGTTTCGCCGAGTCCTCGTTCTTCCCGATCCCGCCCGACGTGATGCTGGCACCGATGTGCCTGGCCAGGCCCGACCGCGCCTGGCGCTTCGCCTGGATCACCACCATCACTTCGGTGCTCGGCGGTGTGGCGGGGTATTTCATCGGCCTGTATGCCTTCGGCATGGTCGAACCCTGGCTGCAGGAGCAGCCGCGCTACTGGTCGGCCTACCAGCAGGCCATCGAATGGTTCGGCCGCTGGGGTGTGCTGGCGGTGTTCATCGCCGGGTTCTCGCCCATTCCCTACAAGGTGTTCACCATCGCCGCCGGCGTCCTTTCGATGGCGCTGCTGCCCTTTGTGGCGGCGTCGGTGGTGGGGCGCGGCGCGCGCTTCTTCCTGGTCGCCGGCCTGATGCGCTGGGGCGGCGCCCGCATGGAAGCCGAGCTGCACAAGCACATCGACCGCCTGGGCTGGGCCACCGTGGCCCTGGTGGTGCTGGGTGGTGGCGCCTACTTCGCGCTCAAGGGCTGAAGTCCGGGCCGGCCAGCAAGCGTTCGATGGCCCGCGGGTAGACCAGGTGTTCCTGGCTGAGCACGCGCTCGGCCAGCGATTCGGGCGTGTCACCGGGCAACACAGGCACCACCGCCTGGTCCAGGTATTCGCCATGGTCCAGCTCGGCGGTGACCCGGTGCACGGTGCACCCGGCGAAACGGCAGCCTGCCTCGATGGCGCGCTGGTGCGTTTGCAGCCCGGGAAACGCGGGCAGCAGACTGGGGTGGATGTTGACCAGACGGCCTTCGTAATGGCGGACAAATCCCGGCGTGAGGATGCGCATGAAGCCGGCCAGCACCACGAGGGTCGGCCGATGGCGGTCGATCTCGGCCATCAGCGCCGCATCGAAAGCCTCGCGCCCATCGAAAGCGGTGTGGTCGACGACCTGGGTGGCGATGCCGCGCTCACGTGCGAGGGACAGGCCCCCGGCTGCCGGGCGGTTGCTGATGACAGCCGCCACGCGCGCGCCATGACGGCGCTCCCATTGCCCATCGCGGCCATGTTCGAGCCGCTGCCGGAAATCAGGATGACAATGTTCTTTTTGTTCACAACCCGGCAAGTGTAATGAACCACGACTTCCGACAGCGCCCCCTGAGCCCGGTGCAGGCGCGCGTGCTGGCCACGCTGATGGAGAAGGCGCGCACCGTCCCCGACAGCTACCCGCTCACCCTCAACAGCCTGCACAGCGGCTGCAACCAGAAGTCCAGCCGCGATCCGGTGATGAACCTGAGCGAGGCGGACATCAGCGAGGCGATTGACGCCCTTCGGGAGAGCAGTCTGGTGATCGAGTCCAGCGGCTCCCGGGTCACCCGGTACGAACACAACTTCCAGCGGGCCGCCGGTGTGCCCGAGCAGTCGGCCGTGCTGCTGGGCCTGCTGATGCTGCGCGGGCCCCAGACTGCGGGCGAGTTGCGCATCAACGCGGACCGCTGGTACAAGTTCCTGGACATCGCCTCGGTCGAGGCCTTCCTGCAAGAGCTGGCCGACCGCAGCGACGAAAAAGGTGGTCCGCTGGTGCTGCTGCTGCCCAAGTCGGCCGGGGCTCGGGAGGCCCGATGGGTCCACCTGCTGTGCGGCGGCGTGGTCCTGCCCGAAGCTGGCCCCAGCACGCACGCGGACACGAGCACCGATCCCGGACTGGCCGAGCGGGTCGCGCAGCTCGAAGCTCGGGTGGAACAGCTGGAGAAGGTGCTCAGGCAACTGGGAGCCTGAGCGGTTTGACAGGTTTGTCGCCGTGCGGACAGCACGGAATCGAACGGTCGTGCGAAACTGAATGGTATAGGAATCCGGCCTGCCCCACAGGCCTGTAGACGACCACACACGGAGACACGCATGGATCTGGCATTCACGCCCGAAGAGCAGGCTTTCCGCGAGGAAATCCGATCCTGGGTCAGGGACAACCTGCCCGCCGACATCAGCCACAAGGTGCACAACGCGCTGCGCCTGAGCCGCGACGACATGCAGCGCTGGGCGAAGATCCTGGGCAAGAAGGGCTGGCTGGGTTACGGCTGGCCCCAGCAGTTCGGTGGCCCTGGCTGGAACGCGGTGCAGAAGCACCTGTTCGAGGAAGAATGTGCGCTGGCCGGCGCGCCGCGCATCGTGCCGTTTGGTCCGGTGATGGTGGCGCCCGTCATCATGGCCTTCGGCAACGCCGAGCAGCAACAGCGCTTCCTGCCCGGCATTGCCAGCGGCGAGGTCTGGTGGAGCCAGGGCTACAGCGAGCCCGGCGCCGGATCCGACCTGGCCTCCCTGAAGACCCGTGCCGAGCGCCAGGGTGACAAGTACATCGTGAACGGCCAGAAGACCTGGACCACCCTGGGCCAGTACGGCGAATGGATCTTCTGCCTGGTGCGCACCTCCACCGAAGGCAAGCCCCAGACCGGTATCAGCTTCCTCCTGATCGACATGAAGTCGCCCGGTGTGACGGTGCGCCCCATCAAGCTGCTGGACGGCGAGTGCGAGGTCAACGAGGTGTGGTTCGACAACGTCGAGGTGCCAGCCGAGAACCTGATCGGCGAAGAAAACAAGGGCTGGACCTACGCCAAGCACCTGCTGGCCCACGAACGCACCAACATCGCCGACGTCAACCGGGCCAAGCGCGAACTGGAACGCCTCAAGCGCATTGCCAAGGCCGAAGGTGTGTGGGACGACCTGCGTTTTCGCGACCAGATCGCGCTGCTGGAGGTCGATATCGTGGCGCTGGAAATGCTGGTGCTGCGTGTGCTGTCGGCCGAACGTTCGGGCAAGCAGTCGCTGGACATTGCCGGCCTGCTCAAGATCAAGGGCAGCGAGATACAGCAGCGTTACAGCGAGCTCATGATGCTGGCGGCCGGGCCTTTTGCCCTGCCCTTCATCGAAGAGGCCATGGAAGCGGGCTGGCAGGGCGACTTCCCCGGCGGTGTGCCGGGCAATGCGCCGCTGGCCTCGACCTACTTCAACATGCGCAAGACCACCATCTACGGTGGCTCCAACGAGGTGCAGCGCGGCATCGTGGCGCAGACGGTACTTGGCTGAGCGATTCGGTCCACGCAGAACACACGGAGACAGACATGGATTTCGATTTTTCCGACGACCAGGAACAGCTGCGCGACGCGGTGCGCAAGTGGGTCGACAAAGGCTATGACTTCGAGCGCCGCCGCGCCATCGTGGCCGCAGGTGGCTTCGACCGGTCGGCCTACGGCGAGATGGCCGAGCTGGGCCTGACCGGTCTGTACATCGCCGAAGACAACGGTGGCCTGGGCATGGGCCCGGTCGAAGGCATGGTGGTGATGGAGGAGCTGGGCCGCGGCATCGTGCTCGAACCGCTGACCCAGACCCTGATCGCGGGTGCGGTGCTGGGCGGCTACGCCGAGGCCGACCTCAAGGCGGACTGGCTGCCAAGAATCGCCTCGGGCGAGGCACTGGTGGTGCTGGCGCACCAGGAGCGCGGTGCCCGCTACCGCCTGGATGCCTGCAAGACCACCGCCGAGGGCGGTGGCGACGCCTTCCGGGTCAATGGCACCAAGAGCATCGTCGCCGCGGGCGACCGGGCGGACGCCTTCCTGGTGCCGGCCATGGCCGGTAGCCAGATGGGGCTTTACCTGGTGGAGCGCTCGGCAACCGGTGTGAGCACCCGGGGCTACCTCACCCAGGATGGCAGCCGGGCTGCCGAGCTGGTGCTGCAGCAGGCACCGGCCCGCCTGGTCACCACGAGCGGAATGGAGGCACTGGAACATGCGGCGGATGTCGGTATTGCCGCCACCTGTGCCGAAGCGGTGGGGGTGATGGACAAGACGCTGGCGATCACCGTCGAGTACATGAACACGCGCAAACAGTTTGGCGTGGCCATCGCCAGCTTCCAGGCCCTGCGGCACCGGGTGGCCGACATGAAGATGCAGCTCGAACTGGCGCGTTCGATGAGCTACTACGCCAGCCTCAAGCTCAACGCGCCCTCGCCGGAACGGCGCCGGGCCCTGGCCCGCGCCAAGGTGCAGCTGGGCCAGAGCATGCGGTTCATCGGCCAGCAGGCGGTGCAACTGCACGGTGGCATTGGCGTGACCGACGAGTACATCGTCAGCCACTATTTCAAGAAGCTGACCCAGATGGAAATGGTCTTCGGTGACACCCTGCACCACCTCGGTGAGGTGTCGGCACGCATGGAGGACACGGCCGGCGTGTTTGCCTGAGCCGGTCCGACCGACCCACCCGCCGGTCTGCGTCTCAGGCGTCGACCAGCTTCTTGAGGACGCCCATCATGGCCCGGGTGGCCTGCTGGATGCTGCCCGCTTCCAGCAGGGTCTGTGCTTCGTTGTAGCGTTGCTCGTTGATCAGTTGGCAGACCTTGGCAGCCTCGCTGTGCACGGTCTGGTGCTGCCGCAGCATCTCCCGGAAGGCCGGTGCATGGCCATGGCGAATGCGGCCCTCGCCTTCGATCCAGTGCGCGAACTGGCAACCGTCGTGCCGGGCGAAACGGTTGACATCGAGCTTGAGCTTGCGCATGACGGCGTTGCGCAGGTCGACGGTGTAATGCTGGTGTTCCTGCAGCACATCGGCCGGTTCCATGTCGCCTGCATTCGCCCGCGCCTTCGATTCCTTGCGCAGGGCCACCGCATCGACTTCGGCCAGCGTGACGTCCTGGTCCGTGAGACGGAACACCCGGATCGAGTCGTGCACCTGCTGGACCTGGTGGTTGAGCGACTGGGCGGCCGCGGCCAGCTCTTCCACCATGGCCGCGTTCTGTTGGGTGATGCCGTCCAGTTCGACCAGGGAGTGGCTGATCCGGCCCACGCCGGTGGCCTGTTCACCGGTGGCGTGGCTGATGCTCTCCAGCACCTGAGCGACACGCTCGACCGATTGCATGGCCTCGTCCATCCGAGTGCGGGCATCGGCGGTGCGGGATGCGCCCGCGTCGACCCGCTCGCGCGACTCTTCGATGAGCGCACGAATCTCCTTGGCGGCGGCGGTGGTGCGTTGCGCCAAGGCCCGCACCTCGGCGGCGACCACCGCAAATCCGCGACCCTGCTCGCCAGCGCGGGCCGCCTCCACCGCTGCATTGAGCGCCAGGATATTGGTCTGGAAGGCCACACCCTCGATGACCTGGATGATGTCCCCGATGCGGCCGGACGATTCGGCAATTTCCTGCATGGTCTGCGAAACGGCCAGCACCGCCTCGTTGCTGCGTCGTGTCACGCCCGAAGTTTCGCGTGCCACGAGGGCGCCGTCACGCGCCAGCCCGGTGGTCTGCTGCGTGGTTCCGTTGATTTCTTCCATGGAGGAGGCGGTCTGCTCGAGGCTGGCGGCCTGCGATTCGGTGCGGGAGGACATGTCCTGGTTGCCTGCCGCGATCTCCTGGGTCGCCCCGCGCAGGTTGGCCACCTCGTGCCGGACGTCCCTGACCACCGTGCGCACCGACACCACCAGCTGGGCCAGCGCCAGCTGCAATTGCCGGACCTCGTCACGCCCGTCGATCCTGACCTGGGTGGTCAGATCACCGCTGGCCACCTGGTTGGCCGTCTGCACCACGTCGCGCAGGGGGCGCAGCACCAGGCTGGTGGCCAGCCAGGCCGCAGAGCCGACCGACAGCAGGCTGGCCAGCAGCAGCAGGGACAGTGGCGCGCCCAGCAGTGCACCGGCCAGCGGCCCGATCGCAGCCCAGATGCTCAGCAGCACGAGCTGGCCACGCAGTCCTGGTCGCAGGGTCCGGCCCAGGGTCCCCAGCCAGCCCGCCCGGATCAGCTCGCCCCGGCGCAGCACGTGCACCGGTCGGCCCGCCTCGGCTTCGGCCCGCATGCGGGCATAGAGCGTCTCGGCGGCCTGGATTTCGTCGTTGGCCGGTTTGCTGCGCACCGACAGGTAGCCGACGATCCGATCGCCGCTTCTCACCGGCGTGGCATTGGCACGCACCCAGTAGTGGTCGCCATTCTTGCGACGGTTCTTGACCAGGGCCGACCACGGATAGCCGCTCTCGATGGTCTCCCACATGTCGCGGAATGCCTCCGCCGGCATGTCCGGGTGCCGCAACAGGTTGTGCGGCTGGCCCATGAGCTCTTCCCTCGTGTACCCGCTGACCGCCACGAAGTTGGCGTTGCAATAGGTGATGCGCCCCTTCAGGTCGGTCACCGAGATCAGCGTCTGGTCGGGCGGAAAGTCGTAGGCCTTTTGAGTGACCGGCTGGTTGTTCCTCATCATCGCTCCTTGGGAAGGCATGCCCTGGACACCCGGACGGCGGGTGGACCAGCATCAATACACTCCCTGCATCGGCAGATTGTCCTGTCGACTTGAATCGGCAAAACGCCAATAAAGCCGACCAAGGGGTGTTCATTCGAGGGACCGGCCTGAGCTTTCGATGGCCTCGAACAGGCTGGCACAGGCCTGTGCTGCGCCATCCAGGTCCAGGCGGTCGACACAGGCGTTGAGGTTCGAGAAGCGCTCGTCCTGGGCGGCCGGATGGCTGCGAAGCCATGCTTCATGGGCATCCAGCGCCTCCATGTCGGAGGCCTTGAAGAGCGCGTACAAGGGCTTGAGCGCCTCGATGCTCCG
>JALOSH010000139.1 GCA_025458545.1 Hydrogenophaga sp. | reverse complement strand
ACCACGGCGTCGACGTGCGCAGCCTGCGCTACCCGGGCCTGATCTCGTGGAAGACCGCGCCCGGCGGCGGCACCACCGACTACGCGGTCGAGATCTTCCACGCCGCGGTCAAGGGCGAGGCCTACACCTGCTTCCTGCAGGCCGACGAGGCCCTGCCCATGATGTACATGGACGACGCCGTGCGCGCCACGCTCGAACTGATGGACGCGCCGGTCGACCGGATCACCGAGCGCGGCAGCTACAACCTGGCCGGCCTGAGCTTCACGCCGGCCGAGATCGCGGCCGAGATCCGCCGCCAGTGCCCGGGTTTCGAGGTCGGCTACGCGCCGGATTTCCGCCAGGCCATCGCCGCCAGCTGGCCCGGCCGCATCGACGACAGCCAGGCGCGCAGCGACTGGGACTGGCAGGCCCGCTTCGACCTGCAGGCGCTGGTGACCGAGATGCTGCGCCAGTTGCGCCGCACAGTGGCTGCCTGAGCGCCGGGTTCGCGTACGGCGAAGCCACAGAGCAACCGATCCATCAGGTACCCATAGACGGCTTGCTCTCAGCCGGCGGGCATCAGCAGCGACCGGCTGCGCGCAGCAGCGCATTGCACTGACCACCCGCACCTCTGGGCGCTGCACCCGTTCCCCCAGGCGCTTGGCCACCGTTGCCCTTTTTGCCGCTCAGCATGGCGGTGCAGACCGCATCGGAGTGGGGAATCTGTCCAAAGCTCACCGCCTTCTGCAAGCCGGTCGCACCGTAGAGGTAGCACCGGTACGTCGCCCCATCGGCCGTCTTGACCGAGTAGTTGATACGACCACCCGTTTCCTCGCTGCGATCCGATATCGTGAATTCGCCCACCGTTCGTCCAATGGCCTGCGCGGTTCGCTGCTCCAGGCCACCCTGGTCAATGGTGGCGGCACAACCGGAAATCATGATGAGGGCAGGGACGGTGGATGTCAGAAATCGAAAGCGCATACATGCTCCAGGGGTTCAGGTGGATGTGCAGGTTGAAAGGGGATCATCTGGAAAAGCAGTTGTCTCTGGGAACCGTCGCGAGGCTTGCTGACACGGCAGACAGCGTTGGTTGATTGGTGGGGATCTCGTCGCCCAGCAGACACAACAAGTTGCCGGGCCGCAGCGTCCAGATGGCACCGGACCGGGTGCCGGTCACCGTGCGGAACACACCCCAATGCGCGACCAGATCGTCGTTCGATCTGGTCTGTTCAACGGTCACTGTGCCCAGCCTGGATGGACCAGCCAGCACCGAAGCCCCTCTGCATTCGGTACCCCCAAAGGTCAGCACACCCTCGTGGTAGTCGAGCGCGGCCTGTCCGGTGATGCGGGCCCGAAGGAATTTCTTGAACGATTGACTGCCCGTGCTGACGCAACCGCTTTGGACCCAATCACCTGCCAGGGCATGGATGGAGGTCGATGGAGAAGCACCACCAGGGTCCACATCGGAGGGGCCGTCACTTCCCCCGCCGCAAGCGCTCACGACGACCGCTGCCACGGACGACAAGGCAAGGACGTGCGGGCGTATACGCCACTTGATCATCGAGAAAATGGGCATGAACTGCTCTTTCATGGTGTTGAACGAAAGGGAGATTGAGGACGGGAGCGAACGCCGCCCGTTGCGCCCATGGGCGGCATGCCTGATGCGGTCAGCGGCTTGCTCCCTGCAGAGAAACGGCGCACCCACCGTCGAAGCGCCCGATCCCCCGTCTGACCAGCAGGCTGCAGACTCGAAGCTGCCGCTGTCGGCTGCCATTGCCCGTGCACCGCATCCACGGCCTTGGACTGCGCATGCCCTTGCGGACCGATGCGCCGCAACGTGGTCCAGAACTCGACAATGGCCGCGGCCGTGAGCTGCGGGACTTCGATATGCGGCCAATGACCCACGGTGTCGAAGCGCACCACGTCGGTTTGAGGTGCCCAGGTCAACCATTGGTTGACCATGTGGCTCCCGGAGTTCGGATCAGCGGAACCGTTGATCAACCGCAACGCCACCTGGCTGCGCAGCAAAGCGCCGACCAGCCGATCCTGGATGGTGGGGTCCGACCGCCAGAAGGCGCCAACGGCGTGGGTGACCCGGCGGCCACCACCGTGTTCGAGCAGCGCCCAGAACTCGTCGAGCAAAGCGGGGGAAGGCTGGGTATGCTTTCCGAACAACCCCCTGATGGCACTTTCGAAGGCGAACCGGGGTATGCGCGGGCCAAGCCAGGCCCCGATGGGTCCGGCCAGAAGGCGTTGTATCGGCCTGGGTCGATACGCCTGCGGACACATGGCGCCATTGAGCAGCACCAGGCTGTCGATCGACGCCAGACCTGGATGGGTCTCTCGCTGTGCCAGCATTTCCTGGACCACACGTACACCGAGATCATGCGCGACCACGTGCACCTGGGCCACACCCAGCCAGGTCAGCAAGGCATCGATGGTCCTTGCATGGCTGGACAAGGCGTAATCGTGGTGCCGTGGCTTGTCGGAGAACCCCATGCCAAGAAAGTCGGGCGCGATCAGGCGGTGGTCCTCCCCGAGCTGGTGCCAGATGGCGTGCCAATCGAAGGAGCCGGTGGGGTAGCCGTGCAGCATCAGAACAGCAGGCCCGCTGCCTTGGTCACGAAAGAACACGCGGTGACCGTTCCACTCGAAGAACCGGCCGGACGAGCGCCACTGGCCAAGGCGGGGGGTCATGGCACTTGCCCAACATGCCACGCAATGAGCAGTGCCAGCACCACGTGGATGAACGTACTCGCGGCATGAGCCGCTTGCCGCCAGGGCAGACGTCGAGAAAAGATCGCCCACGCATGAAGAAACCGGGCGAAGACGAACACAGCGCAGCAGGTACCGAGCACAGTTGCCGACAACCCGGGCAGTGCGGACGCTGCCAGCGCGAGAAGACCAAACAGGGTCGTGTGCTCCAGAGCGTTGCCGTGGGCACGCATGGCAACCAGCAGGTCCTTGTGTCCACCATCGCCAAAACTGACCTGATGTCGCAGTCGCAACCGCGATACGTGGAGAGACAGACCCGTCAGCAGCAGCGCGAGGACAGCGATGCCGGTAGCAACGATGTGTATGCGTGACATGGCCTTCTTTCACCAGCAGGCTGTTTGGATTGCTGGGGCCCGCGCGAGGCGGCTGAAGCGCAGCGAATGGACTTGATGGCGTTGGCTCAAGACAGCTCCTGTTGTTGGCGGCCGAAGGGACGAACTTTTATTCTTACGGTGTAAGTCTATCAGATTGACTTACACTGTAAAGTGTTTTCCGTTGTACGGATGTCATGAACATGAAACACAAGCGCACGTCAGAGCGGCCAGCCTTGAGCCGCGAGCGGATCGAAGAGGAGGCGCTGGCGCTGATCGAGCGCGACGGCATGGAAGCATTCAGCACACGGCGCCTGGGCGATGCGCTTGGTTGTGAGGCCATGAGCCTGTACCACCACTTCCCGAGCAAGGCGCATGTGCTTGACGCACTGGTCGACCGGGTGTTGGCGGGCATTCCCATCCCGATGCGCGACCTCGGGCCGCACGAGCGTCTTCGACAACTGGCCCACAGTTGGCGCACGATGGCACGCCGCCATGCCCGCTTCTACCCCTGGCTCGCCCTGCATCGCTGGAACTCCGCCACAGGCGTGGCGTTCCTCGGTGAGATCCTCTCGTGCTTCGTCGATGCCGGCTTGCCGGACGAGCAAGCGGCACGGGGATTCCGGGTGCTCGGGTACTACATGCTGGGCGCAACCCTTGACGAAACCAGCGGCTATGCCCAGGGGCCGTCGTCACTGAGTCCCATCACCGAGGAGGACTTGGCCCTTCACCACCCGGAAGTGGCCCGGGCGGGCCGCTACTTTGCCCCCGACCAGTTCGACCAGACTTTCGAGTTGGGTCTGGCACTGGTGCTTCAGGGCCTGGGCATCACGCCCGAGCGGGAGCCGACACCAGGGCGTGTCTCCGAGAAGGAAAAACGTGGGTGAAGACCCGCAGGTCGGCGCCATGGTCCGATGCGGCACGGGTGTTCAAGCCGACCCGGTCGAAATGCGCCGAAGGGTCGAGAGCACCCGTAGAACCCCCAGGCTCACCCGCCCCAACCCGCCAGGCTCCTTCCCACCCGCTCACCCGCCCGGGGCGCGCCCCACGGCCATCAGGCGTCGGGCCGCCCGGAACCGGCTTCGCCGGCAAACGAGCCGACCGCCAGATCGATGAATGCCCGTACCTTGGGCGTGAGGTAACGCGCACTGGCGAACACCGCATGCACCGGGGCCGTGGGCAGCGCCCAGTCGGTCGCAGGCGGCGCTGTCACTCGGCGCCACCACCGCAACGCTGGCCGACACCCCCGCCATCACCACCACCGACCTGCCCAAAGGCAGCAACACCGCCGGCACCGTCAAGGTCGCCGTCTGCGGTGCCCACCTCAGCGGCCTGCCGCTCAACTGGCAACTCACCCAACGCAGCGCGCGCCTGCTCGGCGCGGTTCAGTCCGCTCCCGAATACAAGTTCTACGCCCTCGCCGGCGGCCCGGTCCAGCGGCCCGGCATGGTGCGCGTCAACGAAGGCGGCGCCGCCATCGACATGGAAGTCTGGGAACTGCCCGCCGAACACTTCGGCAGCTTCGTCGACGGCATCCCCGCGCCGCTGGGCATCGCCAAGGTGAAGCTGGCCGATGGCTCGTGGGTGAGCGGGTTTGTGTGTGAGGCGGTTGGGGTCGAGGGTGGGACCGAGATCACCGAGCTGGGGAGCTGGCGGGCTTGGCTGACGCGGCCACAATGAGGTGCATGTCCATGAAGCTCACTTGTCGTACCCATTTCAAGCGCTCAGAAGGCTGGACGCACTCACTGTCTATTTGCTGGGCGAGTTGGGGGCTCAGTACCGGCGATACGCGATATTCCCTCTGCTCGTTCACCAGATGCCTCTAGGTATCTGTCGTGGAAATTTCCGAGCGCTTTTGAGAGGGGTCGATCACCAAACGCCCTGGCCACAAAGATCCCTGCGGCAATACCTCGGTAGAAGTAGTTCCATGCGTCGTAGACGTGGTCATCCATTCGAGGTGTCTGTTGCATTCCTTCTATATGGAAATGGGGAGGATCACCTCCGTATAGATCTAGTACCTGAGGAGCAGAGGCATGAACAAAGCCAGAGTAAGTGCTGCTGACGGCTTGGCTGACGTCTGACATTTTTGATGGGTTGTCCACTGGATTCAGAGTTCTTTGCACGTATGCCTGAACCTTGCTGCGTTTTGGCGTATCTGGTTTTTGGTGTCGAGCAAGTGTGTTGTCGGAGTCTTGAAACTCTTCTGCCCAGAATCCGCGAAGGTACCGATCGTGTAATTCAGTGACTTTGTCGTTTGTTAGGGGCGCTGAAAGGAACGCAATGTCTTCGCAGATCTCGTCCAGCATGCGGCAAGTAGCGGCCATCTCTTGTAGAAGTCCTGCTTTTAGTAGGACTTCTACAGCGCGAAGTCCTGTCACCACACGGGCAAATTTGAGAAGGAGCGCTTGCTCCAGGGATTGTTCGACGAATCTGTAGACAAAACCATCCCGAAAAGGAATCTGCTTTGGATGCGGTACTTGCTGTTCAAGGCGTCGAAATGCGTTGGAAAGAGCGGTGATCGTCTGCGGAAACAAGTGGTTCATGCAAACAGTATGCGATGACCGTGTTTGCACGGGTTGGGCGCCTTGAGCACGTTACCGCTTCTCACCGGCTGCAGTCCCGCTTCGCCCTTCAAGCCTCTGCTCCCGTCCTTTCTGAAATATCACCCCCCACCCCGCGCCAAACTCCTCCCCACCCGCTCACTCGCCCGGCGCAGCCGCTCCTTGAGCACCGGCGGCTCCAGCACATCAAACTCCACGTCCAGCGCCATGAGCCAGTAGACCAGCGAGTCCAGCTGGCCGGTGCCGCAGAGCATGAGGCAGTGCGCGTCGTCGATGGCTTCCAGCGTGGCGGCGGATGGGGGGATGGTTTTGGCCATCACCTCGCGCGGCTGGTGCAGCACCACGCGCGCCTGGTCGCCCTGCTGGTGCACGCCGGCCATGGCCCCGGTGACGTAGGCGCGCAGGTCGCCCGCGGGCGGCGGGCGCGGCGC
>JALOSH010000481.1 GCA_025458545.1 Hydrogenophaga sp. | reverse complement strand
CCGGCGCTCGCTGTCCTTGGCGAGCATCGCGGCCTTGATGTCGTCGTTGATCTGTTGTTTCAGGCTCATGGTGTTCTCGCTGTGATGGGCTGCAAAGCCGTTGATTTTCTCAGACCTGTTCGAGTGCCAGCAGTTCGTCCACCGTCTGGCGGCGACGGATCAGGCGGTGCGTGTCGCCGTCCACCAAAACCTCGGCCGCCAGCGGGCGGGTGTTGTAGTTGCTGGACATGGAAGCGCCATAGGCTCCAGCGTCGTGCAGCACCAGCAGGTCGCCCACCCGGGCCTGCGGCAGTGCGCGCGTGAGCACCACGCCGCCCTCGGCCTGGGTGAACACGTCGCCCGATTCGCACAGCGGTCCGGCCACCACGGTCTCCACCGGGGTGCGCGGTGTGTCGTCGGCCGGGATCAGCCCCATGCCGTGGAAAGCGCCGTACATGGACGGGCGCATCAGGTCCGAAAAGCCGGTGTCGAGCAGGGTGAAGTGCTTGCTGCCCATGGGTTTGGTGGCGCGCACCTCGGTGAGCAGCACACCGGCCTCGGCCACCAGGAAGCGGCCGGGTTCGATCTCCAGGTGCACCGCGTGACCCAGGTGGGCAGCGATCTCGCGCCGTGCCGCGTCCCACAGACTGAAGTAGTGCGCGGTGTCGATCGGCGCTTCGCCTTCGCGGTAGGGGATGGACAGGCCGCCACCGGCCGAGATGGCCTGCAGGTCCGCGCCACTGCCTTTGACCAGACCCACCATGGCCGCGCACACCTGCTGCAAGTGCGCGTAGTCCACGCCCGAGCCGATGTGCATGTGCAGACCCACGAGCCGCAGTCCGTGCTGTTTCACGGCGGCCAGGGCGGCGGGCAGTTCGGTGTGCCAGATGCCGTGTTTGCTGTGCTCGCCGCCGGTGTTGGTCTTGTTGCTGTGGCCGTGGCCGAAACCGGGGTTGATGCGCAGCCAGACCGGGTGGCCGGGCGACACTGCGCCGAGTTGGTGCAGCATGTCGATGGACCCGGCGTTGACCGGCACGCGGTGCTGCACCACGGTGTCCAGCGTTGCGTGGTCGAACAGATCGGCGGTGAAGACGATGCCGGAGGCGCCTTGCGCATCGGGCGCGGCGGTGTAACGCGCATCAGGCGCAGCAGGTGGATGTTGGAGTTGGCTTTCTGGGCGAAACGGATGGTGTCGAAAGCGCGCAGCTCGGCGATGCGCTCGCGGATGGTGGCGGCGTCGTACACCCAGAGCGGCGTGCCGTGCTGGCGGGCGAGGGACTGGAGGAGGGCGTTTGAGAACGGGTTCATGGGGATGGATGATCCCGGTTCCGACCATATTGATCAATGCCAGATAATTCGGCTTCAATTCAGAATTGATATGAAACTCAGCCACCGCCAAATCGACTTCTTCCGCGCCGTCATGGGCACCGGCCATGTCACGCGCGCGGCCGAGCTGCTGCACACCTCGCAACCCACGGTCAGCCGCGAACTGGCGCGGCTGGAGCAGGTGCTGGGGTTTGCCCTGTTCGAACGGGTGAAGGGGCGGCTCAAGCCCACGGTGCGCGCGCTGGCGCTGATGGAGGAGGTGGAGCAGTCCTATGTGGGGCTGGAGCGCATCGCCGCCACCGCAGTGGCGCTCAAGGCCTACGCCCACGGGCGGCTGCAACTGGCTTGCCTGCCGGCGCTGTCGCACGCGTTGCTGCCCGACGCGATTCGCCGCTTTGCACTGCGGCGGCCCGAAGCGGCCGTGGGCCTCACGCCCATGGAATCGCCGCAGCTGGAGGCGGCGCTGTCCGAGCAGCGTTTCGATCTGGGCCTGTCTGAGCGCTTCGAGGCACCGGCCGCCTGCACGCTGCAAACGCTGCTGGTGGCCGACGAGGTGGCGGTGCTGCCGGCCGGGCACCCGCTGGCCCAACAACCGGTGTTGGCCTTGGCCGACTTCGCAGGCCAGTCCTTCATCAGCTTCGCGCCGACCGACCCCTACCGCCAGCAGGTGGACGCGCTGTTCGCCGCCGCTGGTGCGGAACGCGTGCTGAAGCTGGAGACGCCCAGCGCGGTCTCGGTCTGCGCCCTGGTGCGCCAGGGGCTGGGCCTGGGCATCGTCAATCCGCTGACGGCGCTCGAGCTGGCCGGGGAAGGTTTGGTGGTCAAGCCGCTGAGCGTGAGCATCCCGTTCCATGTGGCGCTGATCCGCCCGAGCTGGCGGACCGAGCATCCCTCGCGGGCCGACTTCGAAGAAGCGCTGGCCGAAGCGGCCGCAGCGCTGAAAACCCGCCTCGCCCCGCGCGCCGAAGGCTGATCACCGACGTAAAAAAACCCGCTGCAGCGTCCTGAGCGGGTTTTTTGTCGAAGCGGCTGAAGAATCAGTACAGCTTCTTGGGCAGCTGCATCGAGCGCACGCGCTTATAGTGGCGCTTGACGGCTGCCGCCTGCGACGTCAAAGGGCTCGTTGTCTTTTACACGGATGGTCGTCATTGAAGGAGCAATTCCAGAATGCACAGAAAGAGGATGAACGGGAAGATCGGGCCCGGGCATCGTTTCTGCAAAGTTCCCCCGCCTGTTAACTAGTATTGGCCGACGGGGGTTTGCCAGCAAAGCCTTGGATTATAGCCTTGTCGGTCCGATTTACCAGTGTTTTGCGGTGATGGCGGCCGATCTGGGCGGCATCAGCCGGTTTTGGTGTCTGGAAGGGCCATCGCGCAGGCATGGGCACTGGCCCAGGCCCACTGGAAGTTGTAGCCGCCCAGCCAGCCGGTCACGTCCACCACCTCGCCGATGAAATACAGGCCGGGCTGCTTCGATTCCATGGTCTGCGACGACAGGTCGCGCGTGTCCACACCGCCCAGCGTCACCTCGGCCTTCTTGTAGCCCTCGGTGCCAGTGGGCACCAGTTCCCAGCGCGTCAGCCGCTCGGCCAGCCGGGCCAGCGCCTTTTCGCTGCATTCGGCCACCGGGCGCTGCCATTCCTTGTCTTGCTCGACCCAGGCTTCGGCCAGGCGGCTGGGCACCCACTGCGCCAGTTCGTTGGCCAGCAGCTTGCGCGAGCGCTGCTTGGCATCGGCCAACGCGGCCGGCAGGTCCACCTCGGGCGCGAGGTTGATGCGGATCGGCGTGCCCGGTGTCCAGTAGCTGGAGATCTGCAGCACCGCCGGGCCGGAGAGGCCGCGGTGGGTGAACAGCAGGTCTTCGTGGAAAGCCATCCGTTCTTTCTTTGTGCCGGTCTCGATGACCACCGGCAGCGCCAGCCCGGCCAGACCGGCATACGGCGCCCAGCCTGCACCGTCAAACGTCAGCGGCACCAGGCCGGGGTGCGGCTCCATCGTGCGCAGGCCAAACTGCTTCGCCACGCGAAAGCCGAAGTCGGTCGCGCCGATGGCCGGGATGGACAGACCACCGGTGGCGATCACGACCTTGCGCGCCTGCACCGGGCCCCGGTCGGTGTCGAGTTCGTAGTCGCCGTCGGCGGTGGCGCGCAGGGCTTTCACGCCGCAGGGCTGCCAGCGTGAGACACCGCCTGCCGCGCATTCGGCCAGCAGCATGTCGATCAGGTCGCCGGCCGAGCGGTCGCAGAACAGCTGGCCCTTGTGTTTCTCGTGGAAGGGAATGCCGTGCTTCTGCACCAGCGCGATGAAGTCGGCCGGCGTGTAGCGCGAGAGCGCCGAGCGGCAGAAGTGGGGGTTCTCGCCGACGAAGTGCTTGTGCGGCTGGCGCACGTCGATGTCGCGGTTGGTGAAATTGGCGCGGCCACCGCCCGAGATGCGGATCTTCTCGGC
>JALOSH010000138.1 GCA_025458545.1 Hydrogenophaga sp. | reverse complement strand
GGCCACCATCAGCAGCTGCTTGAACAGCTGAGGGCTTTGTGGAAGCGCGAAGAAATGGCCGTCGTGCACGCGGCTGGGCACCAGATAGTCGCGCGCGCCTTCGGGCGTGCTCTTGGTCAGCATCGGGGTTTCGATGTCGATGAAACCGTTGGCGTCCAGGAACTTGCGCACCTCCATGGCCACGCGGTAGCGCAGCATCAGGTTGTTCTGCATGTAGGGGCGGCGCAGGTCGAGCACGCGGTGCGTCAGGCGCGTGGTCTCGCTCAGGTTGTCGTCGTCCAGCTGAAACGGCGGCGTGACCGACGGGTTGAGCACCGTCAGGTCGTGACACAGGATTTCGATCTGGCCGCTCTTGAGCTTGTCGTTGGTGGTGCCGCTCGGTCGGGCGCGCACCAGGCCGGTGACCTGCACGCAGAACTCGTTGCGCACGCCTTCGGCGGTCTTGAACATCTCGGCGCGGTCGGGATCGCAGACCACCTGCACATAGCCTTCGCGGTCGCGCAGGTCGATGAAGATCACACCACCGTGGTCGCGGCGGCGGTTGACCCAGCCGCAAAGTTGCACGGTTTGCCCCAGCAGGGCTTCGGTCACCAGACCGCAATAGTGGGAGCGCATGGCCATGTCGGTTCTTCTTTCTGCAGAGGGGGCCGCTCTGGGCGGCCGCGATTCATCGGGGTTGGGCAGGGGCGGCCGCAGCCGCCTTGAGGTTGGGGTTCTTCGGGCCGCCGGGCACGATGACGCCCATGGACACGATGTAAGTCAGCGCTTCGTCCACCGACATTTGGAGTTCCACACAGTCGCGCTGGCGCACCATGACGAAGTAGCCGCCCGTGGGGTTGGGGGTGGTCGGCACATACACGCTGTGAAAGGCTTCATCGCTGGCCGAACCCGGCTTGCCTCGCAGCTGCGCGAGCAGATCGCCCTGGGGCGAGCCGGTCAGAAAGGCGATGGTCCACATGCCGTCGTGCGGCCACTGCACCAGCAGCGCCTTGCGAAAGGCATTGCCCTTTTCGGAGAACAGCGTGTCGGACACCTGCTTGACACCCGAGTAGATCGAGCGCACCACCGGGATGCGGTGCAGCAGCGCGTGCCACCAGTGCACCAGCTTGTTGCCGATGATGTTGGAGGCCAGCGCGCCGATGGACAACACCACCACCAACGCAAAGATCACACCCAGGCCGGGAATGTGCATGCCCAGCAGCCGGTCAGGGTGCCAGACCGTGGGCAGTATGCGCAAGGTCTGGTCCAGCGTGGTGACCACCCAGTCCAGCACCCACAGGGTGATGATCAGCGGCACCAGGACGAGCAGGCCTGAGAGCAGCCACTTGCGCAGGGAAGACACGGCGAGGGTCACCAGGTGGATTGTTCGGCCGACTCAGCCGGCCGACGGCGCGGGGGAAGCCGCAGCCGGGGCGGGTGCGGCGGCCGCAGCGGGCTTGGCGTCGGCCGCGGGAGCGGCGTCCGATGCAGCGGCCGCCGGAGCAGGGGCGGCGGCGCCCTTGAAATCGGTTGCGTACCAGCCTGAGCCCTTGAGCTGGAAGCCCGCAGCGGTCACTTGTTTCGTGAAGGTGGCGGCACCGCAAGCCGGGCAAACCGTCAGCGGTGCATCCGAGATTTTTTGAAGAACGTCCTTGGCATGGCCGCAGGACTCGCACTTGTAGGCATAGATCGGCATGGCATGAACAGTGGGGTGCCCTGTCAGGCGCTTGGGGCGGCACCGGGACGGTGCAAAACGCTCAGCAACAGGAGAGTTGAATAAAGCCTGCCATTATAAGAGCGGCACCCGTCAGACGTCTTCAAGGCAGGCGGCCCCAAAGCGCTTCACCAGAGTCGAACGCGCATCAGCACCTGCATGACCAGCAGCCCGATCAGGAAGCCCAAACCTCCCCAGACGATGCCCTGCAACAAGCGGTTGGTGCGGCGCTGCTCCTGCATCAACGCGTCCAACTCGCGGCGCAGTTCGTGTGGCCTGTGCTGCAGGAAATCGTGCACCAGGCGCGGCAGCGCAGGCAGCAGCTTGGCGTATTGCGGCGCCTCGGCCTTGAGCTGCTGCAGCAGCTTCTGGGGCCCGACCTGTTCCAGCATCCACTTTTCCAGGAAAGGTTTGGCGGTGTTCCAGAGGTCCAGCTCCGGGTCCAGGTCGCGACCTAGGCCTTCGATGTTGAGCAGGGTTTTCTGCAGCAGCACCAGCTGGGGCTGGATCTCCACCTGAAAGCGGCGCGAGGTCTGGAACAGCCGCATCAGCACCATGCCGAGCGAAATCTCCTTGAGCGGGCGGTCGAAGTACGGTTCACACACCGCACGGATCGCCGATTCGAGTTCGTCCACCCGTGTCTCGGGCGGCACCCAGCCGCTTTCAATGTGCAGCTCGGCCACGCGCTTGTAGTCGCGGCGGAAGAAGGCGGTGAAGTTCTGCGCCAGGTATTCCTTGTCGAATTCGGTCAGCGTGCCGACGATCCCGAAATCGAGCGAGATGTAGCGCCCGAAGGTGGCTGGGGCCAAGCTGACCTGGATGTTGCCCGGGTGCATGTCGGCGTGGAAGAAGCCATCCCGAAACACCTGGGTGAAGAAGATGGTCACACCGTCGCGTGCCAGCTTGGGGATGTCCACACCCCGCCGGCGCAGCTCGTCGACCTGGTTGATCGGCACACCGTGCATGCGCTCCATCACCATCACTTCGGTGTGGCAGTAATCCCAGAACATTTCGGGGATCAGCACCAGATCGAGGCCCTGCATGTTGCGGCGCAACTGCGCGGCGTTGGACGCTTCGCGCAGCAAGTCCAGCTCGTCGTGCAGGTATTTGTCGAACTCGCCCACCACCTCGCGCGGCTTGAGGCGCTTGCCGTCGGCCGAGAGCTTTTCCACCCAGCCGGCCATCATGCGCATGAGGCTGATGTCTTTGTCGATCACCGGTCCCATGTGGGGTCGCAACACCTTGACGGCCACCTCGCGTCCGCCGTGGCGGCCGTCTCGCAGCGTCGCAAAATGAACCTGGGCGATCGACGCACTGGCCACAGGCTTTTGCTCAAAGTGGCTGAAGACCGCGTCCAGTGGCTTGCCGAACGCGCGCTCGATCGTGGCCACGGCGATGGCGCTGTCGAACGGCGGCACACGGTCCTGGAGCCGCGCCAGTTCGTCGGCAATGTCGGGCGGCAGCAGATCGCGCCGGGTGGACAGCACCTGCCCGAACTTCACGAAGATCGGACCCAGCCGCTCCAGTGCCTCGCGCAGGCGCTCGCCGCGCGGCGCGTCAAGGTTTCGACCGATGGAGACGATGCGCGTCAGCAGCCGCAGGATGGGATGCCGGAAGCTGGAGAGCACCAACTCGTCCAGCCCATAACGGAGCACCACCCAGACGATGAAAGCGCCACGGAACAGTCGCGTCATGCAGGACCGCCGCTGCCGGGTTTGGCGGCGCCAGCCGCGGGCGCCTCGGGGGACTGGCCCGCAGCGCCCGCGAACGGTGGCCGTGGCGGGAAGCCATCGGGCAGACGCGCGGCAAAGGCTTTCACCGCTTGGGCGGCGGTGCGCGCCATCCGGCCCAGTGTGTGGGCCGTCGCATCACCCACCACCCGCGACAGGTCCTCCTCGACATCCCACCGGACATGGTCCACCAGCCAGGCCACTTCGGCCGCAAGCTGCACATCGCCTTTGATGTCCACGCCCGGCTTTTCGCCGGCGAGCACGCTTTGCGCCAGCCCAAAGGGGGAAGACTGCGTCAGCGTCACCGTGAGTTCGGGCGGGGCAGCGGCGGCCGGGCGCTCCAGCAGGCCGGCTGCGGTGGCGCTGAGCGTGAGGTGCACGTTGCCCCATTGCACCTTCACCGGCTTGCCCTTCTGGCGCTTCAGGCGTTCCTGGGCCTGAGGCTCCTGCATCAGCACATGGTTGAGAAACAGCACCACCCGGTTCTGCAGCTCATCGACCACCCATTCGGGCGGATGCAGGCGGTCCAACAAGGACTGCAGGAAACCCAGAGGGGAACGGCTGCCGCTGTCGGCGCCAGGGGAAAACTCGGGCGGTGCATTGTTCATGACGCCGATTTTGACGGATAACGCGGGCCCACCCTGCGCGCGGGGTTGGTGGGGTTCAGTTCGTGCGGTCTGACCCGCCGCGTTTCATTGCAGCGCCTGAACCCCGGCCACCAGCCACCCGCCCGAACCGCCCTTGGGACGGGTGATGTTCCAGACCTCACGGAACGGGTTGGGTCCGGCCGACACCTCTTCCCGCACCAGGCCTGAAAACTCGACGCTGGCCATGTGGCTGTCTTCCAGCTCCTCGATGCCCAGCAGACGCGCCTCCAGCATCACCACCTCGGTCTTGTTGGGCTGGCCTCCTGTGTGCTGCTCGCGCTCGGCCAGCTGGCTCTTGATTTGTTCCAGCATGGCGTCGGTCATCATGGCGCGCAGGCTGGGAATGTCGGCGCGGTCCCAAGCGGCCTGCAGACTCACGAAGTTGGTCTTGGACGCCTGCAGGAAGCCGTCGGTGTCGAAACCGTCCGGCACACCCCAAGGCAGCGGACCACCAGCCACCGGATCGGCAGCATCTTCGCCGAAGGCCGACTCCCAGGGGCGCGCCGAAGCGTCGTTACCGACGTTTTTGGGGCTGTAGCCGCGCGGGGTCGCCGGGTCGAACTGCGATTGACCGGACGCGTTCGCGCTCTGAAAAGCAAGCCCCGAACGGGGCGCGGCGGGCGCACGGCGCACCATCAACAGGCGAACCGCCGCGAACACCGCCAAAGCCACGAGGGCGAGCAACAGCACCTGGGCCAGACCTTCGCCGAAACCCAGGGAAGAGGCCAGCCAGGCCAGGCCCAGACCAGCGGCGAGACCGCCCACCATGGCACCCCAGGGACGCTGGGAAGAAGCCGCCGCCGGGCTGGCCGTGCCCGAACGCGCTTGTGCAGAGGCCGGAGCGGGCTCGACACCATTGCGTGGTGCGACGGCAGACGACTGCTTGCCCACCGACAAGCCATCGCCCAGGCGCTTGGACCAGGCGTTCTGAGAGCCCAGCAACAAGGCACACACCAGCAAAACCGACCCCAAACCGCTCATGGATTTCATCCCCTTGTTCTTCCCTGGTCCATCAACACTTGATCCCCACATGCAGCGCCACCACCCCGGCACTGAGGTTGTGCACATCCACGTGCCCGAACCCCACCGATCGCATCAACCGCCTCAACTCTTCCTGTCCCGGGTGCATGCGGATGGATTCTGCGAGGTAGCGGTAGCTGTGCTCGTCTTTGGCCACCAGCTGTCCCAACTTGGGCAGCACATTGAACGAATACCAGTCATAAGCCTTTTCCAATGGTTTGGCCACCCGGGAAAACTCCAGCACCAGCAGCTTGCCCCCGGGTTTCAGCACGCGCAGCATCTCGCCGAGGGCCTGATCCTTGTGCGTCATGTTGCGCAAACCAAACGCCACCGACACCAAATCGAACGAGTCGCTGGCAAACGGCAGCTTCTCCGCATCGCACACCAGGGTGGGCAACACCACGCCCTGGTCGAGCAAGCGGTTGCGGCCTTCGCGCAACATCGCCTCATTGATATCGGTGTGAACAACGCGACCTGTAGGGCTCACCTTGGTGGCAAAAGCGAGCGACAGATCGCCCGTGCCGCCAGCAATGTCGAGCACCTGCTGCCCCGGTTGCGGGTTGGCCACCGCGAGCGTGTAGCGTTTCCAAAAGCGGTGAAGGCCGCCCGACATGAGATCGTTCATCACATCGTATTTAGACGCCACAGAGTCGAACACGCTGCGCACGTGCTTCGCCTTTTCCTGCTCGTCAACGGTCTTGAATCCGAAATGGGTGGAGGCCATGGGAAGTTCCTAGTGGGCGTGGCTGCCGCAGGCTGAACCTGCTTTGTCCGGCATCGCCGCATCGCGGTCAACCCCCGCCTGGAGGAGGCGTCTCTGGTATTCAGCCCACAGCTCGTCTTGCTGGCTGCCCAGGAAGTACAGGTAATCCCAAGAGAAGATACCGCTGCTGTGGCCTCGCTGAAGGTGGGCTGCACCGCATAGTTGCCCACCGCCTCCAGCTCCTGAATGGTGACGTCGCGCTTGCCGGTCTGCAGCACCTCCTGGCCAGGGCCGTGGCCCTGCACCTCGGCCGATGGCGAGTACACGCGCATGAGTTCGAAAGGGATGCGAAAGTCGCTGCCATCCGAAAAACTCACCTGCAGCACCCGCGACTGGCTGTGCACCGTGATGTCCTGTGGTGTCGGGGTGGCTTTGTCGAGTCCGGCCATGGGTTACTCCAGATTCAGAAATGGAAGGGAAGCCTGCCAGCACACACCGTGGAACCGGCTTTGCCGGGCCACTGGTGTGGTCCCCCCTTCCAGGGGGGAAGACGCGAAGCGGCGCAGGGGGGTCACACCAAAACCCGCTCGATGCCGCCCTGGTTGGCGCGGGCCACGTATTCGGGCAACCAGTCTTTGCCCAGAATCTGGTTGGCCATCTCGACCACGATGTAGTCGGCTTCGAGCAGCCCGGTCTTCAGATCGTCCTGGTAGCGGTTGAGGCCCATGAGACAGCTCGGGCAGGACGTCAGCACCTTGACATTGGCCTGCTCGCCCACGCTGCCTGCAGCGCGCAGGCTCGCTTCGCCTTTGCGGATCTCTTCTTCCTTGCGGAAACGGATCTGGGTCGAAATGTCGGGACGCGACGTCGCCAGACCACCGCTCTCACCGCAGCAGCGCTCGCTCTTGAGCACCTTGTCGCCCACCAGTGCCTTCACCGTCTTCATCGGCTCCTGCAGCTTCATCGGGCTGTGGCAGGGGTCGTGGTACAGGTAGCCGCCCTGCCCTGCTGGCAAGGTGATGCCTTTTTCCAGCAGGTACTCGTGGATGTCGATGATGCGGCAGCCGGGGAAGATCTTGTCGAACTCGTAACCCTGCAACTGGTCGTAGCAGGTGCCGCAGCTCACCACCACAGTCTTGATGTCCAGGTAATTCAGCGTGTTGGCCACGCGGTGGAACAGCACCCGGTTGTCGGTGATGATCTTTTCGGCCTTGTCGAACTCGCCCGAGCCTCGCTGCGGGTAACCGCAGCACAGGTAACCCGGCGGCAGCACCGTCTGCACGCCCGCGTGCCAGAGCATGGCCTGTGTGGCCAGACCGACCTGGCTGAACAGGCGCTCCGAGCCGCAGCCGGGGAAGTAAAACACCGCCTCGGTTTCGCTGGTCGTGCCCACCGGGTTGCGGATGATCGGCACGTAGTCCTTGTCTTCTATGTCCAGCAGCGCGCGCGCCGTCTTCTTGGGCAGGCCTCCGGGCATCTTCTTGTTGATGAAGTGGATCACCTGCTCTTTGATCGGCGCAGCACCCAGCGTGGCCGGTGGCGCGCCAGTCTGCTTTTTGGCGGCGAGCTTGAGCACCTCGTTGCCCAGCCGCTGGGCCTTGAAGCTCAGGTCGGTCAGGGCATGCCCCATTCGGATGGCCTGCGGGCTGGCGGTGCCGATGAACCACGACTGAAACGCCGCCGCCGGGCGGAAGCTGCGCTTGTCCATCTTGCGCAACAGGTTGCGCATGTTCATCGACACGTCGCCAAAGTCGATCTTCACCGGGCAGGGGCTCAGGCATTTGTGGCAGACCGTGCAGTGATCGGCCACGTCTTCGAACTCTTCCCAGTGCTTGATGCTGATCCCGCGGCGGGTCTGTTCCTCGTACAGAAAGGCTTCGATCAGCAGCGAAGTGGCCAGGATCTTGTTGCGAGGCGAATACAGCAGGTTGGCACGCGGCACGTGCGTGGCGCAGACCGGCTTGCACTTGCCGCAGCGCAGGCTCTGCTGCATGATGAGCGATTCGTGGCCCATCAGCCCGAAGCTGGGCGTGTAGGCGTTGGACAGGTCGGCGCTGCGCAGGCTGGCGTCTGCTGCCAGCCCTTTCACGCCCGACAGTTCGCGCAGCAGCTTGCCTTTGTTGAAGCGGCCTTCAGGGTCCACCCGGGCCTTGTATTCGGCAAACGGGCGCAGTTCGTCGACGCCGTCCAGGCTGCGCGCCAGCACCATGATGCGGGCCACCGCTTCGTGCGCGGTCTGCAGCATCTCGTAATCGTCGCTGTTGACCGGGATGTTGGTGTGCACATTGCCGTCGCCGGCATGCATGTGCAGCGCCACCCACACGCGGCCCTTGAGCACGCGCTGGTGGATCGCGGTGCATTCGGCCAGGATCGGCGCGAATGACGCACCGGTGAAGATGCCTTGCAGCGGCGCACGCAGCTGGGCTTTCCAGCTGGCGCGCAAGCGGTGATCCTGCAGCTCGGGGAACAGCACATCCACATTGTTCAACCAGCCTGCCCACAGCGCGCGCACCTCGCGCACCAGCGCCAGCGCCTGCTGCACCCGGTCTTCCAGCAATTCTGCGCTGGGGATGTCGTTGGCGTCGTCGGTCTTGCCCAGGGGCAGCTGACCTTTGGCGAAGAAAGACTCCAGCGCCTCGCACAGTTTGATTTTGTTGCGCAGCGACAGCTCGATGTTGATGCGTTCGATGCCCTCGGTGTACTCGCCCATGCGCGGCAGCGGGATCACCACGTCTTCGTTCACCTTGAAGGCGTTGGTGTGCTTGCTGATGGCCGCCGTGCGCTTGCGGTCGAGCCAGAACTTCTTGCGTGCTTCGGCGCTGATGGCCACAAAACCTTCGCCGCTGCGG
>JALOSH010000005.1 GCA_025458545.1 Hydrogenophaga sp. | reverse complement strand
GGAGGCGGTGGTGAGCGACCGTTTTGCCACCGCGCGCAACCTGCAGCCCGGCCAGCGCGTGCGCGCCATCCTCAATGGCCGGCTGGAGCAGGTGCACATTGTGGGCACCGCCATTTCGCCGGAGTATGTGTTCGCATCGCGCGGCGGCGCGCCCGACGACCAGACCTTCGGCATCTGGTGGATCGACGACGAGCGCATGGTGCACGCCGCCGACATGCAGGGCGCCTTCAACCAGGCGGCCCTTCGACTGGAGGCTGGCGCTTCCGTGGCTGCAGTGAAAGACCATGCCGACCGTCTGCTGGATCCTTACGGTACGTTGGGCGCGGTGGGCCGCGATCAGCAACTCTCGGCCAGGATCGTGAGCGACGAGCTGGCGCAACTGAAGGTGATGGGCACCGTGCTGCCCGCGATCTTTCTGGCCGTGGCCATGTTCATCCTCAACGTGGTGATCAGCCGCCAGGTGGCCACGCAGCGCAGCCAGATCGCTGCCCTCAAAGCCCTGGGCTATGGCAACGGGGCCATCGCCTGGCACTACATCCAGCTCGCCATGGTGATCGCGGGCCTGGGTGCGCTGGCCGGCCTGGGTTTGAGTCTGTGGATCGGCCAGCTGATGCTGGGCCTTTACGACGAAGTCTTCCGTTTCAACCAGTTGGCCTACGTGACCACGCCCTGGCTGGTGGCGGTGGCCGCCGGCATCACAGCCGGTGCCGCGGCCCTGGGCACCTGGACGGCCATTCATGCCGTGGTGCGCCTCAAGCCCGCGCAGGCCATGCAACCCCCGTCGCCACCCACCTACCGCCGCACACTGGTGGAGCGACTGGGCCTGGGCCGCCATGTGCGCACCGGTGCACTCATGGTGATTCGCAACTTCGAACGCCGCCCGCTGCGTGCGGCGTTCACCGTGACCGGCATCGCGCTGGCCGTGGCGCTGCAGATTTCAGGTGCCTTCTGGCTTGATGCCATTGCCCACATCGTGGACACGCAGTTCCGCCAGGTTCAGCAAGGTGATGTGATGGTGAGTTTCGACCGGCCGGTGCCGCTGTCGGTGACGAACGACCTGAGGCGCCTGCCCGGTGTGATCAACGCCGAACCTTATCGGACCGAACCGGTGCGCATGTACCTGCACGGGCGCAGTGAAGATGCCGCCATTCTGGGGCTGGTGGACGACGCGCAGTTGTTTCGCGTGGTGGACGAGCATCGCGGCCCGGTGGCGCTGCCGGACGAAGGCCTGGTGATGTCGTCCCTACTGGCACGCGCCATCGGCGCGCGAACGGGCGACCGGGTGGAGGTGGAGTTCCGCCTATGGAGCCAGACGTGGACCAGCGTGGCGGTGGTGGACACGGTGCACACGATGATGGGCAAGCAGGCCTTCATGCGCCTCGATGCGCTGAACCGCTTGTCGCGCGACGGTGCGGGCGCGATGGAGGCCGCGCTGCAGGTGGACCCGCAAGCCATGCCGGCGTTCTGGGCTGGCGTGAAAAACGCACCGCTGATCAACGCCGTGTTCGACAAGGCAGGCACCATGGCCAGCTTCAACGAAACCACCTCGCGCAACATGGGTGTGTTCAGCGGCATCCTCACGCTGTTTGCGGTGGCCATGGCGGTGGGCATTGTCTACAACGCCGCGCGCATCACGCTCTCTGAACGCGCCTGGGAACTGGCCAGCCTGCGGGTGCTGGGCATGACGCGGGCTGAGGTGTCGGTGCTGCTGCTGGGCCAGTTGTCAGTGGAGCTGCTGGTGGCCCTGCCCATCGGCTGTGTGGCCGGCTGGGCGCTTGCCACGCTGATGATGCGCCTGATGTCGTCCGACAACATCGATTTCCCGGTGGTCATCGAACCATCGACTTATGCCATGGCTGCACTGATCGTGCTGGCCGCCGGTGTGGTGAGCGCGCTCATGGTGCGCCGCCAGATCGACCGGCTGGACCTGGTGGCCGTTTTGAAAGTACGCGAATGAACAGCAACAAGAACCGGAACAGCGGACTGCGCCGCTGGGCACCCTGGGCACTGACCGCCGTGGTGGTGGCTGGGCTGGTCGCCTGGGCCTTTCAGCCTCGCCCCATGGCGGTGGAAGTGGCCAGCGTCACGGTGGGCCGCTTTGTACAGGTACTGGAAGAGGATGGCCGGATGCGACTCAAGCAACGCTATGTGATCGCCGCGCCCACGCAGGCCGAACTGCTGCGCCCCACCCTGAAGGTGGGCGACGCGGTGCAGGCCGGCGACGTGGTGGCCACGCTGGCGCCTGCCGCGCCCCAGATGATCGACGCCCGCACCCGTGCCGTGTTGCAGCAGCGCGTGGGCAGCGCAGACGCCATGCGCCGGGCGGCGGCCGCCCAGTTGCAGCGGCTGCAGACCGCACAGGCGCAAGCCGCGCTGGAGGCCGAACGTGCCGAAAAGCTCGCCAGCGACCAGTTCATTGCACCCTCGGCGCGCGACCAGGCCGCATTGGCTCTGCGCTCTGCACAGCAGGCGCTGGAGGCCGGCCGCGCCGAGGTGCGCGCCGCCGAGTTCGCGCTGACCGAGGCCCGAGCCGCGCTGGCCCAGTCCGAGCCCGACAAAGATGCGCGCACCACCGGACTGTGGCAGTTGCGCAGTCCCGTCAGTGGCCAGGTGATCAAGCTGCACCAGGACAGCGCCGTGACCGTGCAGGCCGGCCAGGCCTTGCTCGACATCGGCGACACGCGAGCCATCGAAGCAGTGATCGACGTGCTGTCGACCGACGTGGCGCGCATTCCCACGGGCGCCGAGGTCGCGTTGTTCCCGGGAACCGGCTTACCCGCACTGCAAGGCCGCGTGAGCCGCATCGAACCGGTGGCGTTCACCAAGGTGTCTGCACTGGGCATTGAAGAACAGCGGGTGAACGTGATCGTTGAAGCGACCGCGCCAGAGACGGCTGGCAGTACCTCGCTGGGCGAAGGCTACCGCGTTGACGCCCGCATCACCGTGTCGTCACACGACGACGCCCTGCTGGTGCCCACGGCTGCCCTGGTGCGGGACGCCGATCAATGGCGGGTGCTGGTGGTCAAAGACAGCCACACCGAGGCCAGGTCCGTCACCGTGCTGGACCGCCATGCCGACATGGCCCGGGTGGACAACGATGCACCAGACAGCGTGAAAGAAGGCGACCAGGTCGTGCTCTACCCTGGCACCACCATTCAGGCGGGTCAGCGGGTGAAGACGAGGGAATGAGATCGACCCTGCCCAGAGTCAAGCCCGGTTTTGACGGCAAATTCACTTCCCCATTTCCTGTAATAGATATTTCTTTTAGCGTGGTGTATATTACACACCATGTTGGCCATTCTTATCCTCACGCTGCCGACCCAGCCCAATGCTGTTAGGGTGCGCATCTGGCGCTCTCTCAAGACCCTGGGCTGCGGCGCATTGCGAGACGGCGCCTACCTGCTGCCCTCAGAACATGCAGCGCTTTTTGAGCCGCTCGCTGCAGAAGTCCGCGAGCACGGCGGCACCGCCATGGTCTTGTCCCTGTCTCCCAAGGACGATGCCCAGCGTGACGAACTGCTGGCCTTGTTCGATCGCAAGGAGGCCTATGCGCAGTGGCGCGACACCGCCACAGCCCTTCAGACTGAACTGCCCACGCTGGGTGAGACTGAAGCCCGCAGGCGTTGGCGCGCCGTGGCAGAGGCCTTGCACGGGCTGCAGCGCATCGACTACTTCCCGGGTGCGGCCGCAGACCAGGCGCGATCCGAACTGGACGCACTGCGCCAGGCGCTGGACGCGCGGTTCTCCAAAGGCGAACCCCAGCCCCAGGTGGACCACGGCATCGAACGCCTCGATATGCGCAAGTTCCAGGGCAAACGCTGGGCCACCCGCGCACGACCCTGGGTGGACCGGTTGGCCTGTGCCTGGCTGATCCGCCGTTTCATTGACCCACAGGCCCGGTTCATCTGGTTGAGCGACCCGGCCACCTCGCCCGCGCCACGGGGTGCAGTGGGCTTCGACTACGACGGCGCGCGCTTCACGCACGTGGGCTCGCGGGTGACGTTTGAGGTCTTGCTCGCCGCCTTCGGCCTGGCCCACGATGCCCGGCTGCAGCGCATTGCCAGTGCGGTGCATTTTCTGGACGCCGGCGGTATTCCCGTGCCCGAAGCGGCGGGCCTGGAAAGTGTGTTGGGCGGGTTGCGCGAGTTGCACACCGATGACGATGCACTGGCAGCGGCGGCGGCGGCGGTGTTTGATGCGCTGTATGCCTCCCCGTCCAACGCGAATGGGAGCACACCATGAGCGACCACCCGCCATCAGCCCTACCGTTGGAGGCTCGGCCAACACCCGCCACCGTGAGCTTCGCCGAGGCCTTCAAGTTCTGGCTCAAGCTCGGTTTCATCAGCTTTGGTGGCCCGGCTGGCCAGATCGCCATCATGCACGCCGAACTGGTGGAGCGCCGCCGCTGGATCAGCGAGAAGCGGTTTCTGCACGCGCTGAACTACTGCATGCTGCTGCCGGGCCCTGAAGCGCAGCAACTCGCCACCTACATCGGCTGGCTGATGCACCGCACCTGGGGCGGCATCGTGGCTGGGGCTTTGTTCGTGCTGCCGTCGCTGTTCATCCTGATCACGCTGTCGTGGATCTACCTGCGCTTTGGCGATGTGCCGGTGGTCGCCGGCATTTTCTTCGGGCTGAAGCCGGCGGTCACGGCCATCGTGCTGCACGCAGCGCACCGCATCGGTACGCGGGCCTTGAAGAACCGGTGGATGTGGGGCATCGCCACTGCGTCCTTTGTGGCCATCTTCGGCTTCGGCACGCCCTTCCCTGCCATCGTGCTCGCGGCAGCCCTGATCGGGCACTTCGGCGCGCGCCGGTGGCCGCAGGTCTTCGCCCTGGGTAGCGGTCATGGCAGCGCCCAGCTCAGCCATGGCTCAGCGCTCATTGACGACGACACACCCACACCCCAGCATGCCCGCTTCTCGCGCAAACACACACTGAAGGTGCTGGGCTTCGGCCTCGGGCTGTGGCTGCTGGTCATGGCCACACTGGTCGCTGTCAACGGATGGCAAGGCACGCTCACGCAGATGGGCTGGTTCTTCACGAAGGCGTCGCTGGTTACCTTCGGCGGCGCTTATGCCGTCCTGCCCTATGTCTACCAAGGCGCAGTCGATACCCACCAGTGGCTCAGCGGCCCGCAAATGATCGATGGACTGGCGCTGGGCGAAACCACGCCGGGCCCGCTGATCATGGTGGTGGCCTTCGTGGGCTTTGTGGGCGGCTGGGTGAAGGAGGTTCTGGGGCCAGAGGCCTTGTTCCTGGGTGGCGCGCTGGCAGCCACGGTGATCACCTTCTTCACCTTCCTGCCGTCGTTTCTTTTCATTCTGGCCGGTGGACCGGTGGTTGAAGCCACCCACGGCAAGCTGGGTTTCACCGCCCCGCTGTCCGCGATCACGGCGGCCGTGGTGGGTGTGATCGCGAACCTGGCCCTGTTCTTTGCGTACCACGTGCTGTGGCCTGCGGGCTTCAGCGGCCAATTCGATGTGATCTCGGCGGTGATTGCGCTGGCCGCTGCCGTCGCCCTGTTCCGGTTCAAGGTGGGCGTGATGCCGCTGCTCGGCGCCTGCGCGGTCATCGGCTTGCTGGTGAGTCTGCTTCTTCCATCAGCTCTGTAAAGGACTCTCCATGAACGCTCGAATTCAACCCCTGCCTTTTGAACCCGCTGCTTTGGCAGGGCTGTCCGTCAGACTGCTGGAGAGTCACCACCAGAACAACTATGGCGGCGCCGTCAAGCGCCTCAACGCCATCCGTGCCCAGCTCGCTGGCACGTCTTTCAGCAGCACACCGGGCTTCGAGCTCAACGGCCTGAAACGCGAAGAACTGATCGCTGCCAATTCGATGTGGCTGCACGAGCTGTACTTCGCCAGCCTCGGCGGCGATGGGCAGACCATGGAGCCCGCCTGCCAGCTGGCACTGGAAGCCAGCTTCGGCAGCGTCGAGCGATGGCGCGAGGAGTTCACGGCCTGCGCCAAGGCGCTGGGTGGTGGCTCGGGCTGGATGCTGCTCGTGTTCCAGCCTGGCGGAGGGACCCTGGTCAACCAGTGGGCGGCCGACCATACCCACGTGCTGGCCGGCAGCATGCCCATCCTCGCGCTGGACATGTACGAACACGCTTACCACCTGGACTTCGGGGCAGCGGCGGGGGCGTACGTGGACGCGTTCATGGCGAACATCGACTGGGCGGGGGTACATGCCCGTTACCAGCAGACCGTGCACGCAGTGAGCGAGCCGTTAGGCCGCACGGCAGACGTTATCGGCGATGCCTTGGTGGTGGACGTGCGCCGTGCCGGCGTGTTCGATCAATCGGACGCCATGATCGCGGGCGCCCATTGGCGCGATCCGGCGACAGTTGGCCAATGGGCGAACGAACTTTCGGCCAACCGCGAGGTGCTTGTCTATTGCGTGCATGGACATGAAGTCAGCCGGGCCACGGCCCTTCGCTTGCAGGCTGCGGGTCTGAAAGCACGCTACCTCCGGGGAGGATTTGAGGCCTGGAAGGCCGCAGCGCTGCCAACACAACCAACGACTGCGCCTTCCTGAGTCAGCGACGGGGCTTCTTATCTAGCCGCCCTGAAACCCCTCAGCCCGATACGTCACCACCAACGTATCTCGCCAGCCCAGCGCATCAGCCTCCAGTGGCTGAATCGGCGTGCTTTCGTGGATCACGCGCGCATCGTCCAGCAGCAACAGCGACCAGGGATCGCGCAGCGTGAAGCGCTGGCCGCTGGGGCCGTTGGCTTCGAACACACGGCTCTCACCGCCTTTGATCTGATGGCGGTTCACCATGAACACGGCCACCAGGTCCACGCCGTCGCGGTGCGCGCCTTCGGGCGTGGGGCGGCCGATGCCATCGGTGGTGTCGATGCGAAACGGATGGGCCTCCACGAACCAGGTGCGCGGACCTCGCAGGGCCGCAGCCGCGTCGCCCAGGCGCGCGAGCAGCCGGCTCCACACCGACTGCTGCACCACGTCCACGGGCATGGGTTCGAACCAGCGCTGCATGCCGCCGTGCAAGGCGTTGTATTCCAGTGGCTGCCAGTGGGCCCGATGCGGCACCTGCTCCACCTGATCGCCGTTCACGGTGAAGCAACTGTGCCGCCGACGCCGGTAGCGCCCGCCGTCCTTGAGGTATTCGTCGGGCGGCAGATCGTTCCAGCTCTGGTGCAGGCGGTCCAGATCGGCGGTGGACGCCGCCAGCCAGGTCTTGACATCGTCAGCGCTGATGAGCGCAAAACCGTGCTGCTGGAGTTGCCGGTCCAGTTCGGTCAAAGGCACGTAAGGGGGTTGGAATTCGCTGGTCATGGCCGCTCAGTTTAGGGCAATCGTCAGGGAAAACACCGAGCCTCACAGCGACCCGAGTGCGCACTTCCTGCGCTGGATCAAATCCATGTGGCGCCTGCGCTGCCAAGCTATCGACAACGCCATGCCAACCCGCACGAGGACAAGATGGAAACTGTCGAATGGTCGGAGGCCTTGCGGCTCGACTTTGCTCCAATGGACACCGCGCACCGCACGCTCGTGGTCCTGCTGGCCCAGGCCCAGGCCGCCAGCGACGAAGCCCTGCCCCCCGCATGGAGCGCCCTGCTGACGCACACCGAACACCAATTTGGCGAGGAAGATGCCTGGATGCGGCAGACCGGCTTCGCGTCCGCCAGCAACCACTTGCTGCAACACCGCGTGGTGCTCAACCTGCTGCGCGAAGGCGAAGTCATGGCCCGCAGCGGACAACTCGCACCGGTGAGGGAGATGGCCAACGAACTCGCGGCGTGGTTCATCAAGCACACGCAGTCGATGGACGCCGCCCTGGCCCTGCACATGCGGCGCCAAGCCCCGCCAGCGGACCCCCGGCGCGATGGGGTAAACCATGTGAAACCCATCTGAGGGCGTCGCTATATTCTGGCCAGACAGGAGATTGCCATGGCCGATGCCGCCAAAGACGCGCCCGCAGAAGCGCCAGCCCAAACGAACGACGAACTCAGTGAAAGCGCCCGCCTGCTGGCCCGCCGCGAGGCCGAGCGGCTGCGCACGCCTTCGGTGTTCTCGCTGCGCCTGGCCCCCCTGAATGCAGGAGACCCGTTCCGCTGGCTGCGCCAGGGTTGGGCCGATTTCAGACGCTGTCCGCGCATCGGCCTGTTCTATGGCCTTTGTTTTTTTGCCATGGGTCATGCCTTGCTGGCGGTGTTCCAGAACGCACCGGCCTACGTGCTGGCGCTGAGTGCAGGCTTTCTGCTGATGGGCCCGTTTCTGTGCCTGGGTCTGTACGACGCCAGCAAGGCAATGCAGACGCAGTCGCATCGCCCGTCCCTCCGGGCCTCGCTGTTGGCGTGGCGACCCACCCAGGGCACGATGGCCATTTTTGCCGGCGTGCTGCTGATCCTGGAGTTGCTGTGGGGCCGTGCCTCGCTGGTGGTGTTCGCAGTCACTTTCAACACCATGCCCTCGACCGAGAAGCTGCTGCCCCAGCTCGTCAACCCGGAGAACCTTGGCTTCCTGGTGACCTACACGGTGGTAGGCGGGCTGTTCGCCGGCTTGATCTTTGTCACCAGCGTGATCTCGATCCCCATGATCATGGACCGCCAGGTCGACGCGGTTTCCGCCGGGCTCACCAGCATCCGCGCCTGCCTGCAGAACCCGGGCGTGATGCTGCTGTGGGGCGCGCTGATCACGGGGCTGGTGTTGTTGGCCATGCTGCCATTCTTCCTGGGGTTGTTGGTGGTCGGCCCGGTGATCGGCCACGCCACCTGGCACGCCTACCGCCACATCGTGCCACCCGCCACCGGTTGAAACCGGGACAATGCTTGCGGGCTGGCGAGCACCGAAGCCTGGGGGCTTGGGTATGCTCGCCCCACCATGACCCTGCCCTACAGCCCATTCCAGTACGCGGTGCTGATGCTCAGCGCCTTGCTGCTCTTCCTCTACGGTCTGGAGCATTTCAGCAAGGAGCTGCAGACCATTGGCCGCGATCGCCTGCCCCGCTGGCTGGGGCTGGCCACGCGCAACCGGCTCGGCGGCTTTGCGCTGGGTGCCGGCGTGACGGCGGCGGTGCAGTCCAGCAGCGCGGTGAGTGCGCTGGTGGTGGCGTTGGTCAATGCCGGCACGTTGAGCTTCGCAGGCAGCCTGGCGGTGCTGCTGGGCGCCAAGGTGGGCACCACCTCCACGGCCTGGCTGGTGTCGTACGAACTCACGCACATCGGGCCCTACCTGATCGTGCTGGGCGGGCTGCTGACCATGCTGCCGTTTGCCATCCGCGTGGCCGGGCGGGCCATTTTCTATTTCGGCTTCATCTTCTTCACACTCGACCTCGTCAGCAACTCCCTGGAGCCGCTGCGCCAGGCACCCTGGATGCTGGAGTTGCTGTCCAAAGCGCAAGACCCGCTGCTGGGCGTGCTCATGGGCGTGGTGATGACGGTGGTGCTGCAGTCAAGCAGTGTGGTCAGTGGATTGGCCATTGTGCTGGTGCAGCAAGGTGTGCTGGCGCCCCTGGGGGCTGTGGCCGTGGTGGTGGGTGCTTCGCTGGGCACCACGGCCACCGGCTTGATCGCCAGCATTCCCATGGACCGCTTTGCCCGCCGCACCGCGCAGATGAACCTGGTGTTCAACGCGGTGGGCGTGGGGCTCATGCTGCCCTTCATCACACCGTTTGGCGAATGGGCGGTGCGCGTCGGTGGCAGCGCAGGGCAGGCGGTGGCCGTGGCCAACCTCAGCTTCAACCTGGGTGTGGCCATGCTGTTTTTGCCCTTCACAGGATGGATGGGCCGGCGGTTCGCCCCAACCGGTGAGCCCACGCCCTCTGCGCAGAACGCGCCTGTCTGAACCATGCCCTGCGGCCTGGGGACTCAGTCGTTCACGTTCACCACCAGCCGGCCTCGCACCTGACCTGCCAGGATGTCGCTGGCGGCCTGCACCGCATCGGCCAGGCCGATTTCCCGGGTGAAGGCCGCCAGTTTCTTCCGGCTGAGCTGCGCAGCGAGCTGGCTCCACGCCGCCTCGCGACGGGCCATGGGTGCCATCACGCTGTCGATGCCATAGAGCGTCACGCCACGCAAGATGAAGGGCGCCACGCTGGCCGGCAGATCCATGCCCTGCGCCAGGCCACAGGCCGTCACCGCACCGCCGTAGCGTGTGCTGGCACAGGCGTTGGCCAGGGTGTGGCTGCCCACCGAGTCGACCACACCGATCCACCGCTCCTTCTGCAACGGTTTGCCGGGCTCCCCCAAGGGGCCGCGGTCGATCACTTCGGAGGCGCCCAGTCCCTTGAGGTAGGTGGCCTCTTCCGGCCGACCGGTGGAGGCCACCACGGTGTGCCCCAGGTTCGCCAGCAGGGCAATGGCCACGCCGCCCACACCGCCGCTGGCGCCGGTGACCAGCACCTCGCCATCACCGGGTTTCACGCCCTCGTTCGCCCAGTGGCGTTGCAGCGTCTGCACACACAGCATGGCCGTGTAGCCGGCCGTGCCGATGGCCATGGCGTCGCGTGCACTGAAGGCCTTGGGCAATGCCACCAGCCAGTCACCCTTGACCCGGGCCAGTTGCGCCAGCCCACCCCAATGTGTTTCCCCCACGCCATAGCCGTTGAGCAGCACACGGTCTCCAGGCTTCCACTTCGGGTGCTGGCTCTCGGTCACGGTGCCCGCGAAGTCGATGCCGGGCACCATGGGAAAGTTGCGCACCACAGGCGAACGACCGGTGATGGCCAGGCCATCCTTGTAGTTGATGGTGGAGCATTCGACCGCCACCGTCACATCGCCCATTGACGGCAGTTCTGCCTCTTCCAGCTCGGTTACCGCACAGCGGTAGCCGCTGGCGGGCTTGGTGATCAGCAGGGCCTTGAACATGCTTGCTCCTTGGTGTTGTTGGACTGAAATCCATGTCGATGGGTGTACGGCGTCAGGCTCAGGACGCGGGCGGTTCCGGCCCTTCGCGCCACAGGCGAACAGCGAGCCACCACCCCAGCGCAGCATTGCTCAGCGCCAGCAGGCTCAGCAGCCAGCGCAAACCATCCACCGGCTGCGCCAGGTGGATGAACCAGACGATGGCCGACGACAGCAGGTTGAGCACCACCATGGCCCAGAACAAGCCGCGCCGGGGTTGCCAGAGGCGGGAAACCGATTGCCATTGAAACTGCATGGGCCGAATGATCACATGGTTTCTCAACCGGCCTTCACATCCTCCTGCTCCTGCAGCTGGCGCCACATCACCTTGCCGCTGCCGCTCTTGGGCAAGGCTTCGACGAAGGCGACTTCGCGCGGGCATTTGTAGACCGCCATGTTGTCGCGGCACCAGTCGATGATGTCCTGCTCGCTGGTGTGACCGCGTGCGGCCTGGCGCAGCACCACCACGGCCTTCACGCTCTCGCCCCGGTAGGCGTCCCGGGTGGCGATCACGCAGGCCTCGGCGATCGCCGGGTGGCGGAACATCAGCGTTTCCACCTCGGCTGGCCATACCTTGAAGCCGCTGGCATTGATCATGCGCTTGAGGCGATCGGTGATAAAGAAATAGCCATCTTCGTCGACCCGCCCCAGGTCGCCAGAGCGGAAATAGCGCTCACCCTCAAAGGTGACGAACGCCGCCTCGGTGGCGTCGGGCCGTTTCCAGTAGCCAGCGAACACCATGGGGCCTCGAATGATGATCTCGCCGGCTTCGCCCACCGGCATTTCCTTGAGCGTGTCGGGATCCACCACACGCGCATCGGCCCCCATGAAAGGAATGCCCAGGCACTGCTGCTTGGGTGCGTCCGGCGGGTTGTTGTGGGAAGGCGCGGCCGTCTCCGTCAGGCCATAGCCTTCGGAATAGCGCAACCCGTATTGCTCGAACAGGCGCTGCGCCACGGCCTGCGGCATGGCCGCGCCGCCGCCGCCAATGACCTTGAGGCTGGAGAGATCGAATTGCGCGAAGTTCGGACTGGCCAGCAGGTCGATCACCATGGTGGGGATGTTGGCCCAGTGGGTCACGCGCCACTGTGAAATCAGGCGCCCGGCCAGTTCGCGGTCCCAGCGTGGCATGAGCACCAGCGTGGCGCCCGTGTACACACCGCTGTGCATGCCCGCCACCATACCCGTGATGTGGAACATGGGCACCACCAGCAAGCCCACGTTCTCGGCCGTGCCATTGCTCCACAGGCTGACGGCCACGGCGTTGTGCATCACGCTGGCATGGGTGTGCATGCAGCCCTTGGGCAATCCCGTGGTGCCACTGGTGTAGGGCAGCACACTCAGGTGTTCGGGCGTGCGGTCGTGCACCGGTGCGGGCTGCTTGCAAGCGATTGCGTCAGCCCAGTCGGCCACCGTGCCGCCAGGCAAGTCGGGCATGGCGTGGCGCTGCATGAGCCAGTTCTGCCAAGGGGCAGGCACCTCGGCTTGCGGGCCCATGGCGTCGTGGTAGTGCGCCACCACCAGATGCCGCAGGCGCTGGCCCTCGGGGACCTCGGCATTGGCCCGCAGCAGGTCCGGCGCCAGGTCGGCCGCCGCCACGGCCACGCGCGCGTCCGGGTCGGTGATGTAGTGCTTGAGCTCCTCTGCGCGGTTCATCGGGTTGACCGGCACCACCACCGCATTCGCGCGCAGGATCGCAAAGTGCGCCACCACCCACTGCGGACAGTTCTGCATCAACAGGATCACCCGGTCACCGGCCTGCACCCCCTGGGCATGCAGGTGCGCGGCCATGCGTTCGACCTGGTCGAACAGCGCGCGGTAGGTGAGCACCTGATCAAAGAACACCAGCGCCGCCTTGTCCGGATAGCGCTGCGCACTGACCATGAGGTTGAACCACAGCGAAGTGGCCGGTGGCGTCAACTGGTGCGGCAGCCGGGTGGGCCAGAAGCGGTGGTGGGGACGCTCGGGCGCGCGGGCAGCAGCGGCCTCTGCGGGTGCGGGGCTGGTCATGAGTTGTCTCCTGTTGTCACTGTCTGGAGCAAGGATACGTGGGCTTCGATGCTGCCAAAAATAGGGCATGTCGCGCATGGGACCTGCGCCCATTCAGCGTGCAGACCAGTGGCTTGGGCCTTGACGCCATCGCGCGAATCGCTGGCATGGAACCTGCTTGAAGAAGGCCTCGGGGCCGGTCAACAGCCGGCGCGATGGCGTCATGATTAATTTGCATAGACCAACCACGTAAACCCCGATGCCCGGCCCAATCGGCCGGGGATAAAGTCGCATGGCGGCAAAGTTACGCACGTTTACGGTGCGTAACCGGGCCGACAGACCAACACCCAAACCACAAATTGGAGAGACCTGATTAAATTGAAATCCCTGAAACTGGCCGCCTTGGGCGTGGGTGCAGCCGCCACCCTGGTGAGCATGCCTGCCCATGCTGGCAAGGATCTGGACGCGATCAAGTCGCGCGGCACCTTGGTATGTGGTGTCAGTACCGGTCTGGCGGGCTTCTCTGCCGCCGACAGCCAGGGCAAATGGAGCGGGCTTGATGTGGATGTGTGCCGTTCGGTCGCCTCTGCCGTGTTGGGCGTTGCCGAGAAGGTGCGTTACGTCCCCCTGAACGCCGCCCAGCGCTTCACTGCACTCCAGTCTGGCGAAGTGGACCTGCTGCCTCGCAACACCACCTGGACGCTGACCCGCGACGCCACGCTGGGCCTGCACTTCACCGGCGTGAACTTCTTTGACGGCCAGGGCTTCATGGTGCCCAAGAGCCTGAACGTCAAGAGCGCCAAGGACCTCAAGGGCGCCACGGTGTGCGTGCAATCCGGCACCACCACCGAGCTCAACCTGAGCGACTACTCCCGCGCCAACAACCTGAACCTGCGCCCCGTGGTGTTCGCCGAACTGGCAGCCACCAACGCAGCCTACTTCGCTGGCCGCTGCCAGGCCTACACCACGGACGCATCGGGCCTGGCTTCGATCCGCTCCAAGGAAGCCGCCAAGCCGGACGATCACATGATCCTGCCAGAACTCATCTCCAAAGAACCGCTGGGCCCGTCCGTGCGCCGTGGTGATGACGAGTTCTTCGCGATCGTGAAGTGGGTGGGCTACGCCCTGCTGGAAGCCGAAGAACTGGGTATCACCGCAGCCAACGTGGACCAGATGCGCAAGGACAGCAAGAACCCCAATGTGCTGCGCCTGCTGGGCGGTGGCAACGAAGACACCGGCAAGCTGTTGGGCCTGGACAAGGAATGGGCTGTGCGCGCCATCAAGGCCGTGGGCAACTACGGTGAGTCCTACGAGCGCAACATCACCCCCATCGGCCTGCCGCGCGGCGTGAACGCGCTGTGGAACAAGGGTGGCCTGATGTACCCGATGCCCGTTCGCTGATCTAACAGCTTGGGATGACAACGCTTGTCCGGATTTCCTGACGCCGTTGAATCTCTGACATCGCCTGGGCAAAAACCCCCCGTGCTCAGCACCCTCGTGGGAGTGTGACGGTGGGCTCTAAGACTACACCCAATCGCGCAGCAGTACATTCAAATTAGCCTTAGGAGCGACTTAAAGCAATCCAGTGGTTAGCATAATGGTGCATCCCTGCAAAATCACATATTGCAGCTTGGTCCCCGGACGGGGGAGACTTGGCCCCACGAGGGAATAGTGCCCGCACACCCTTAGATTCCACTGCTCGCCGTCTCGATGTCATGATTTGCCTCATCGACGTCGCATTCGTCTCCCCCATATCCACACTTCATGGCCTAAGCGTCACCGCGATATCAAGCCAAACTCCCTATCGCGCCTCAATTCTCTTTTTAATATTCCCGACAGAGGTCAGCATAGGAATTTCACTTGCCTTAAACCGAATCCCAAATTCCTTTTCAATTGTCATGACGAGTTCAATATGTTTCAAACTATCCCAGTCTCCTATGGTTCTTGGACTGCTCTCGTCTGTAATTTTTTCAATCGGCAATCTAAAAAAATCTGCAATAACTTTTTCAATATTCACAACAACTCCTAAATTTTAATCGAATACCGCTTTTCGCACGGCATCGGGCCATTGATCCGGTACTGAGCCATGTTGGGCGAAGCAGGCAAGAAGCCAACGCTCCAATCCGAGTCCCACACACCCAGTATTTGCAAACTCTTCGCCCCCGGACTTAATGGCGAATCGTGATCCGAAAAAAGTCCCATGGTGATTGACCGACCCGGCTGCGACATACGAGAACTTCCCTTCTGCTGATTGCTCAAAAGGGAGACGGATCTCATATTTTGCTTCCATTGATTGCTGCCAAAACTTTTTGGTAGCGGAAACAGTTGCAAAAAAGGGATCCGTAGCGGTAACGAGCATTCCCTCAATCTCCAACAATTCGCAAAGCGTTTTTACAATCGCTATGGCTTGTGTATGACCCCTAGCAACATACTCGGAATTTCCAATGAACACAAGTTCGCGGACGTTGAACTCAGTCAAACGTTCAAGACCTCGAACGTTTGAAGATTCGTAGCGAAAGACCCTACCTCTCCAACTAAGTGCGCATCCCTCTGACACGTCTTGGTTTGAATAAACCGGGTAACAGGGTAAGCAAGCGGCTGGATTAAGACATAGGTGCGGAGTAGCAAAGCTTCCTGCGGCCAATGTGCCCATGTCTCCGGTACGTCCTTCATTCTGACGAAAATTTTCTATCAAATCAAAGTCATTTACCAAATGGGTCGTCATTGTGACGTTATTTGGATGACTATCAAAATATCCTGCTTTGGCCAGGGTCCGCGCAGGGAGTAGTGCCGGAAAACTACGTTCGATAGCGGCAAACTGCTCATCGTAGATCTTTTGTATGGCCGCATCCAAGTAGGCAATAAACTTTAGAGGTGGCCCAGCAAGGCTCACATGCCCAGGCCCTACCTCATGTAGCCAACCTAGCTCTTGAAGTTTGTAGAAGACGTCCTTTTCGAGCGGCTTGGCGTGCTTCCGGACCGTTTGAAATACCACTCGAGGGTCCGCTTCACGATAACCAGCAAGCATACTATGCAGGAACGTCGAGACCTTTTTTTCGACTTCTGTCAGCCTTGAGGGCTCTGTCGCCTTGAATCTTACAGTCCTCTTCGATGGATCAACAGTCAGCTCTGCCAGGTAAGGGCTTACGAATGCCGACTCTTTCTCAATTTCACTCGCAAAATCGTGCGTTATATCTAGATTTAGCTGTAGCTGTCCTATCATTTGAAATTCCCCCCTATAAGGTTTGAGGTTGACATTGAACCGGGATGCATATCAATCAAAACTAAAATTTATAATATATAAACGGAGTCTCATTAACGCCTAGTGATACAGATAAAAACACCAATACCGCAAGACCTAGAGCCCAAGAAATAGAGGGAGACCACCTAACTGAGATGAGACTCCCGCCAGGCCGAATACTATCGCTGGAAATCTTTTGCGAACTAAAAATTTCCAACGTATTTGGTGCGAGCAGAGCAATCGCCAGCATGCCGCCAAGTAAAGCAAACTCTGTGCCAGAAATTTGCTTACTACCAGACGCAAAAGAAAGCATTTCACCTAAAAGGTATAGCGCATCCGGTACATTAGCCGAACGAAAGAAAACCAACGAAACTACAAAGACGCCGACCGTCAGAAACCACCCGACCACATTAGGAAGAGCCCATGGCCTCAGTGAATTCCAAAAATGATTCACTGTAAGCGCAAAGCCATGAATCAAACCAAACACAACAAAGTTCCAGCCCGCCCCATGCCAGATACCCGCAAGCAAAAAAGTTAGGATCGTAGGATATGCAACGCAAAGCGTTAACTTTAATGCTGGAGAATACCCGCTTCCAATGCTTTTCCGGGTAAGAGCTATTGCAACTGGAGAATAGATGTAATTCGTAAAAAATCGCGTCATTGTCATATGCCAACGCCGCCAAAAATCTATAATGTTAGAGGCTTTGAGTGGTGAGTTGAAATTTAACGGCAATAGCAGACCAAACATCAGACCAAGGCCCAGTGCCATATCCGAATAACCTGAGAAATCAAAATAGAGTTGAAGAGTGTAGGCGACGCTGCCTCCCCATGCGGCGAGCGCACCTATATCCTCCCGAAACATTGCGGCCTTGAAAATCTCTTCCGCATGCCCAGACAGCGCATCAGCGAGAATTAGCTTTTTAGCAAGACCAATCGAAAAAATCGAAAACCCCAGAATGGCGCGATTTGCGCTAGGTCGCAACGAATCACTATCCATCTGCGGCAGCATCTCGTTTTGAAGCACCAATGGCCCAGCGGTGACATAAGGAAAGAAGCTACCGAACAAGAAGTAACGTGAAATCGATACAGGTTTAGCACCTTCGATCATTCCGCTCCGGGCATCAATCAAAAATCCGATTTGTATAAATGTGTAGAAAGATATACCTACCGGAAACAATACGCGCAGTGGCTCATAATCTTTACCTAAAAACATCGAAATGTTCTCAAAGAAAAATCCTTGATACTTGAAGTAGCCAAGCCAAGCAAGATTAAACGCGATAGCTGAAATTAACAAACACGTTGCTCGCCGATCATTCGCACCAGTCCAATTAGAAGCAAGTGAACGATAAAACGAGAAATTTACACCTATCGAGACGATGAGAATTGCCAAAAAGTCCCATCCCCAGAAGGAATAGAAAACTAGTGATGCAGCACTGAGAAAAAGAATAACCCCTTCAGCCTTAAATAACCTATAGCTTATATAATACCCTAGACCAACTAACGGGAGGAAGAGCAGTATAAATTCCAAAGAATAAAAAAGCATTTATTCAGCCTGTTAAAATTTTATCTGTGAAAAAATCTTGGCCAAACAATCCGGCGTCCCATGGTGCCAATCAATAAATTCTTCTTTTGGACAACCGACCTCTTTGGGATCAAACCCCCCAACGATAGGAAAATCATACTTCAGAGAAAACTTTCTACCTATTTCCTCGATTTCATCAAGCGTTTGACCATATTGCCGCTGTTTGATGCCATCGTAGAAAGTCGGGTGAAAAGGCGTTTGCGCCAAAACAACCTTGACCTTTTTCTCTTTTAGGTAAGCAAAAAGCCGATCTGTTGCATCAACCATATCAGCGTCAATCCTCAGCGTGTAGTCTGTGTACCTTGCAAGTCGTTTGATTGAATCTTTTTCTGCATATTCAGGTGTAAAAAGATTTGCATTTTTTTTAGACCACTGAAGTGAACCATCTGAACGAATAACGTCCAACGTCTCACTATCTTCCTCATTCAAAATATGCGGATGCTCTCGGCTACTCAGCCGGCGTTTTGCAAGGCTCACTAGATCTTTGATCGACAAGAGCGCCAACCAGTGGTTCTTTCGCCCCGTTTCACTAGCCGAATGCGGCTCTAACCCAAGCTTGGCCATCATTGCCTCATACTCTGGAACCCACTCTCTCCACCCGGTGGCATCACGATCCGCGATAGGCGCAAAAATGCTATAGCGAAGGCTTAGCACCAAGGTTTCAGGCATTCGCCCGTTTTCTTCAAGAAGATGGACTATTGCGAAAAAATCCTCACTAAAATCGCTGTGTCCAAATGCATTGAAGAACGTTTTTCCAGGGGTGTGAATCGATGAGGCCTCTTGCCAGCGGCTGCCGCCGGATACAACGACTTGGGGCGTCTCCGACATAAGTTTGATCTGCTCGCGACGCAGTGCCCGCCAATTAATATTGGTATCGTATACACCGTAATTTTTGCCCTGTGCCAGAGCCTGCGCGACCTCTTGCATATGGCTCGTACGATAGACCATAGGGTTCAGATACATGTTCCCAAGCACGAGCCCACTAATCAGAGCGAGGATTAGGAGACTGAACGCAAAAATTAATTTTTGCAAGGATGAGCTGTTGTTCGTTTCTTTTGTATTCATGTAGCGTTTTCCTCCGTGAAGATTTCTAACTTCATCATGCAACTCAGATGGGTACATCCAACGAATCGTGATAAATCGATCGCGATAGTAGCCCAACAAAGAATGGATGTGAAGACTTCATTTCTCGGTCTGTGGCGTTTTGTCCAATACTGAGCCTCTTGAAGATGCAATACGAATATTCAAATATTTCTTCTGAATCATATTAGGCACATTCCAGATCTGATCTTCAGCTTTCTCCGTGTATTTTTTTCTGGAAACCCTGGCTGGCGCTGATGTGGGCGTCCATCATGGCCATCTTTTTTACCCTCATGGGCGGCGGCGTGCTGGGTCTGAGCACTGTGCGCACCGACCTCTGGGGTGGCCTGCCACTGACGGTCCTGCTGGCGACGGTGTCGATCTTCCTGGCGTTTCCGCTGGCGATTGCGGTGGCCCTGGGTCGCCGCAGCAACCTGCCGGCCATCCGCTCGGCCTGCATCGTCTACATCGAACTCATCCGGGGCGTGCCACTGATCTCGGTGCTGTTCATGGCCTCTTTCATGTTCCCGCTGTTCATGCCCCAGGGGGTGACCATCGACGTGCTGGTGCGGGTGGTCGTGGGCATCACGCTGTTCGCTGCCGCCTACATGGCCGAGATCATCCGCGGCGGCCTTCAGGCCATCCCGAAGGGCCAACTGGAAGCGGCCGACACCCTGGGTCTGAGCTACTGGCAGACGCAGCGCAAGATCGTGCTGCCGCAGGCGCTGGCCATGGTGGTGCCCAGTGTGATGAACAACTTCATCTCCATCTTCAAGGACACCTCGCTGGTGACCATCGTGTCCATGTACGAGCTCACCGGTGCGCTTTCGTTGGCGCTCAATTCGGATGTGAACTGGCGCCCCTTCAAGATCGAGGCCTATCTGTTCATCACGGTTGTCTACTTCATCTTCTGCTTCGCCATGTCGCGCTACAGCCTGTGGGTGGAGAAGCAGCTCTCAGCCAGCAAAGCCAGGTAGGTATGCCCACCCCCGTTTCTCGCTCACTGCGTGTAGCTCGAATCCCCCCTCAAGGGGGCGGCACCCTGTGGCCCGGCGGAGCCGGTTCCACGGTGCCCCTGGATGGAGACACTCCTTTCTGCGCGAGATTCTTGGCATTCGACTGAACACATTGAACAACAAGGAAATTCCTGTGACTGAACCCATCATTCGATTTGACAAGGTCAACAAGTGGTACGGCAACGACTTCCACGTGTTGAAGGACATTGACCTGGACGTGGCCAAGGGCGAGCGCATCGTCATCTGCGGACCATCCGGTTCCGGCAAGTCCACGCTGATCCGTTGCATCAACCGCCTGGAGGAACACCAGCAGGGCCACCTCATCGTGGATGGCACGGAGCTGACCGACGACATCAAGGCCATCGACAAGGTCCGCAAGGAAGTGGGCATGGTGTTCCAGCAGTTCAACTTGTTTCCGCACCTGACCGTGCTGGAGAACCTCACGCTCTCACCCATGTGGGTGGGCAAGGTGCCCAAGAAGGAGGCTGAAGAAAAGGCCATGGCGCAACTGGAGCGGGTGCAGATCGCCAACCAGGCGGGCAAGTACCCCTTGCAGCTTTCGGGCGGCCAGCAGCAGCGCGTGGCGATTGCGCGGGCGCTGTGCCTCACGCCCAAGATCATGTTGTTCGACGAGCCTACTTCAGCCCTGGACCCGGAGATGATCAAGGAAGTGCTGGACGTGATGATCGAACTCGCCAACCAGGGCATCACCATGATCTGCGTGACCCATGAAATGGGTTTTGCCAAGGCCGTGGCCGATCGTGTGATCTTCATGGACCAGGGCCAGATCGTGGAGCAGAACACACCCGAGGAGTTCTTCAACAACCCGCAGAACGAACGCAGCAAGGATTTTCTCTCGAAGATCCTGGGGCATTGAGAGGACTCCCCCCTGCGCCGCTGACGCGGCTTCCCCCCTCTCTGGCGCGGCTACGCCGCTTGGAGGGGGGACGCACCCTGTGGCCCGTCCTGAGCTTGTCGAAGGGCGGTTCCACGGGTGCCCTGGATTTCGGACATTTCGCGCCGGTTCGTTTTGTGGCCTTGATGGGGGTTGCACGCACAGCCGTTCGCCCTGAGCTTGTCGAAGGGCTTGCCCAAGCCACTGCACTTGTGGCCTTCTGGCCGGCTGCACCCATCCGCCGCACTCGGGCCATTGCATGGATTGAACTCTGGCAGTCTGGGCCACTCTGCCCATTGCCGCCACCC
>JALOSH010000137.1 GCA_025458545.1 Hydrogenophaga sp. | reverse complement strand
CCCTGTGAAAAAAGAATGTCCTGCAACTGCATCATGCTGGGAGAAGCCCCTTGAATTGAAGCCATCTGAATGACTCCATGAGAAAAGCCCCGAAGCAAGGAAGCTCCGGGGCCCGTCTGTTGTGTTGGTGGAGCTGGGGGGATTTGAACCCCCGTCCGCAAGCCTTCTTCGCGCAGTTCTACATGTGTAGCCATCTGTTTTGGATCTCACTCTTCGCATCGCGCAGTGGCACGCTATGCAAATCGCCAGCAACCTTGTGTCTCGTCGTCCGCCAAGTTACCCGACGTCCGACCAGCCTATTGAATTATCTTTGCAGCCTGGACCCAATCGGCTTGCGCCGCTTGAACCCTTGCCCAGCCCATAGGCCTGCTGTTGCAAAGCTCACCGGCAATTAAGCGGCGAGTGCGAAACGTTCGTCGTTTGCAGTTAGTTTTTTTCTGCGGTTTTACGAGGTGACAGAACCTCGACATGCCCTGCTGCGTGTCCGAACCCACGTCGAAACCAGTGCAGCCCCTAGAGTCCACAGTTTAAGGCAGTTCGAGCAAATTCAAGACCTGCAGGGGCGAAAGGACCTCGGCATCGGCGCCCCAGTGCGCGGTTTCACCGCTTTCACCCAGGTATCCGTAGTTCGCGGCCACCGTGAACATGCCCGCCTCACGGCCGGCAACAATGTCGCGCTCGTCATCACCCACATAGATGCAAGCATCTGGACTCACACCCAGACGGCGCGCTGCCACCAGCAAGGGCTCTGGGTGTGGCTTGGCCCAGGGCGTCGTGTCTCCACACACCAAAGCGCCAGCGCCCGCCAGCGCGGGCAGCCCTGCCAGCATCGGTTCGGTCAAACGCTGCGCCTTGTTGGTGACGATGCCCCAGGGCATCAGGCCCGATGCCAGCCGGGTCAAGAGTTCTTCAACGCCATCAAAACATCGGGTGCTGTGCAGCAGGCACTGTTCGTAATGCAACAGGAACTCCTGCTTGAGTTCGCCGTAGGCCAGATCATCCGGCGACACACCAAAGGCAACCTGGATCATGCCGCGGGCGCCCGCGCTGGCATGTGGTCGATACCGGGTCAGGGGCAGCGCTGCCAGTTGTCTGGAGGCGCGCATGCGCTCGACGGCCAATGCCAAATCGGGCGCACTGTCCACCAAGGTGCCATCGAGATCAAACAGCACCGCCTGAACGGCAAAGGGCGGACGCTTCATGCCTTGCGCGTGGCCAACAGGTAGTTCACGCTGGTATCACCACTGAGCCAGTAGCGACGGGTGATCGGGTTGTGTTCCATGCCACGCGCCTGCACGATGTCCAGGTTCACGTCGCGGCAATAGCTGGCCAATTCGCTCGGGCGAATCATCTTGCCGTACTCATGCGTTCCTTTGGGGAGCATCTGCAGAAAATATTCGGCACCGACAATGGCGAACAGAAACGACTTGGGGTTGCGGTTGATGGTCGAAAAAAACACCCATCCTCCAGGCTTCACGAGTGCAGAACAGGCCCGCACCACCGATGACGGATCCGGCACATGCTCCAGCATTTCCATGCAGGTCACCACGTCGAAGCTGGCTGGCTGCTCCTGCGCCAGTGCTTCGGCGCTGATTTCGCGGTAGTTCACATTCGCGGTGCCCGCCTCAAGAGCATGCAACTGGGCCACCCTGAGCGCTTTGGTCGACAGGTCGATCCCCGTGACTTGTGCACCTGCGCGCGCCATGGAGTCGGAGAGGATGCCCCCTCCGCAGCCCACATCCAGCACCGTCTTGGAAGACAGCCCGGCCAGCCCGTCGATCCAGTTCAGGCGCAAAGGATTGATCTGGTGCAGCGGGCGGAACTCGCTGTCCGGGTCCCACCAGCGATGGGCCAGATCGGAAAACTTCGCCAGTTCGGCGGGGTCAGCGTTGAGCGTTGGGTTCATGTGAGCGATTATCGGCAGACCAAAAAAAACCGCGCCGTGGCGCGGTTTTCTTCAAGCCGTCTGAAGATTACTTGTTGGTGCGTGTGCCGACCACTTCGACTTCCACGCGACGGTTCTTGGCGCGGCCCTCGCGGGTGGAGTTGTCGGCCACCGGCTGGGTCATGCCCTTGCCTTCGGTGTACACGCGGTTGCTCTCGATGCCTTTGCTCACCAGGTAAGCTTTGACGGCCTCAGCGCGGCGGTTGGACAGTGCATTGTTGTAAGCAGCTGCGCCGGTCGCGTCGGTGTGACCCACAGCGATCACAACTTCCAGGTTGATACCAGCCACTTTGCCAACCAGGTCATCCAGCTTGGCTTTGCCTTCGGGCTTGAGCACAGCCTTGTCGAAGTCGAAGAAAGCATCGGCGGCGTAAGTCACCTTGGTGGCGACAGGGGCCGGGGCAGGAGCGGGTGCCGGAGCGCGGGCAGGCGCCGGTGCGGGGGCAGCAGCAGCCGGGGCGGGCGCCGGAGCGGGGGCCGGAGCAGGTGCGGGGGCAGGAGCTGCCTTCGGCACGATCGCGCCGTCGCAACCGACAGCAGCGGTGGCCGGCGTCCAGCTGGCATCGCGCCAGCACAGTTCGTTGGTGCCGTTCTTCCACACCAGATCGGAGGTGGCGTTGCGCCAGTTGTCGATGGTTTGGGCGCCAGCGGCCGATGCCATGGCGGCAGTTGCAATCAGCATTGCCACTTTGTTCAGTTTTTTCATGGTTTTCCTCTTGGTAAGCCCGAGAAGGGCTGGCTAACAACAATGACGCTTGAAGTGACCACCACTCAAAACGTTGAATTTATTGTGCCACAAGCGTGAGGCCGGACCTCCGACACCCTTTTTGGGCCACGTCACCACTTTGGACCTACACCAACATCCGTTGTTGATGAACAACAAAAGAGTGTCGCGAGTCGCACCGCCCTGCCCCACTAAAATGTCGCGTTGCTCTCGGGCTCCTTCACGCACTCCATCTTCAGCACATGACCCAGTTCGCCAAAGAGACACTCCCCATCAGCCTGGAAGAGGAGATGCGCCGCAGCTACCTGGATTACGCGATGAGCGTGATCGTCGGACGTGCCCTGCCCGATGCGCGCGACGGCTTGAAGCCGGTTCACCGCCGCGTGCTGTTCGCCATGCACGAACTGAACAACGACTGGAACCGGCCGTACAAGAAATCGGCGCGTATCGTCGGTGACGTGATCGGTAAGTACCACCCGCACGGCGACAGCGCGGTGTACGACACCATTGTTCGCATGGCGCAGGACTTTTCGTTGCGCCACATGCTGGTGGATGGCCAGGGCAATTTCGGATCGGTCGATGGAGACAATGCCGCCGCGATGCGGTACACCGAAATCCGCATGTCGAAAATCGCGCACGAAATGCTGGCCGATATCGACAAAGAAACGGTCAACTTTGGGCCGAACTACGATGGTTCGGAAAAAGAACCGCTGGTCTTGCCGGCACGGTTCCCCAATCTGCTGGTCAACGGCTCGGGCGGCATTGCCGTGGGCATGGCCACCAACATTCCGCCACACAACCTCAACGAAGCGGTGGATGCCTGCCTTCACGCTCTGAAAAACCCGGATTGCTCGATCGATGAGCTGATGGAGATCATTCCGGCGCCGGACTTTCCCACCGGCAGCATCATTTACGGCGTCAACGGCGTGAAGGATGGCTACCGCACCGGCCGCGGTCGTGTGGTGATGCGTGCCAAATGCCATTTCGAAGAGATCGACAAGGGGCAACGGCAGTCGATCATCGTGGACGAGCTGCCCTACCAGGTGAACAAGAAGACGCTCCAGGAGCGCATCGCCGAACTGGTGCACGAGAAAAAAATCGAGGGCATCAGCCACATCCAGGACGAGTCCGACAAATCGGGCATGCGCCTGGTGATCGAGCTGAAACGCGGCGAAGTGCCCGAGGTCGTGCTCAACAACCTGTACAAGCAAACGCAACTGCAGGACACCTTTGGTATCAACATGGTGGCGCTGATCGACGGTCAGCCCAAACTGTGCAACCTGAAGGACCTGATCACGGTCTTCCTGGAGCACCGCCGCGAGGTGGTGACCCGGCGCACGGTGTTCGAACTGCGCAAGGCGCGCGAGCGCGGCCATGTGCTCGAAGGCCTGGCGGTTGCACTGGCCAACATCGACGAGTTCATCAAGATCATCCGTGAGAGCCCCACCCCGCCGGTGGCCAAGGCCGAACTCATGACCCGCAGCTGGGACAGTGCTTTGGTGCGCGAGATGCTTACGCGATCGCGCGCCGATGGCGGCACGGTCAGCGCCGACGACTACCGACCCGACGGCCTGGAGCGCGAGTTCGGCATGCAGGCCGATGGTTTGTACCGCCTCTCGGAGACACAGGCACAAGAAATTCTGCAGATGCGCTTGCAACGCCTGACCGGGCTGGAGCAGGACAAGATCGTCGCCGAATACAAAGATGTGATGGCCGTCATCGACGACCTGCTGGACATCCTGGCCCGGCCGGAACGGGTCTCGACCATCATCGGCGAGGAGCTGGTGGCGGTGAAAAACGAGTTCGGCCAGACCAAGCTGGGGGCCCGCCGCAGCGAGATCGAGCACAGCGCGCAAGACCTGAGCACCGAAGACCTGATCACGCCGACCGACATGGTGGTGACGCTGTCCCACAGCGGCTACATCAAGAGCCAGCCACTGTCGGAATACCGGGCACAGAAACGTGGGGGGCGCGGCAAGCAGGCCACAGCGACCAAAGAAGACGACTGGATCGACCAGCTCTTCATCGCCAACACGCACGACTACATCCTGTGCTTCTCCAACCGGGGCCGCCTGTACTGGCTCAAGGTGTGGGAAGTGCCCGCTGGCTCGCGCGGTTCGCGCGGTCGCCCCATCGTCAACATGTTCCCGCTGCAGGAAGGCGAGAAGATCAACGTGGTGCTGCCACTCACAGGTGAGGCCCGCAGCTTTCCGGACAACCGTTACGTGTTCATGGCCACCAGCATGGGCACCGTGAAGAAGACCTCGCTCGACGAATTCAGCAACCCGCGCAAGGCCGGCATCATTGCGGTCGACCTGGACGAAGGCGACTTCCTGATCGGCGCGGCACTCACCGACGGCCAGCACGACGTGATGCTGTTCAGCGACGGTGGCAAGGCCGTGCGCTTCGATGAAAACGATGTGCGCCCGATGGGCCGAAACGCCCGCGGCGTTCGCGGCATGATGATCGAAGATGGCCAGAGCGTGATCGCCATGCTGGTGGCCGAGGACGAGCAGCAAAGCGTTCTGACCGCGACCATCAATGGCTACGGCAAACGCACTCCGATCGGCGAATACACCCGCCACGGCCGTGGCACCAAGGGCAAGGGCGTGCTGGTTCGCACCCGGGTCAGCGAGATCCGCGAGATGGGCCGCGCCACCCAGGGCGTGACCCTGATCGCGCTGGACGAAGGCGCGGAGCTGTCGGGCCTGCAGCGCATCGTCGAGAACGACGCCAACATCGACGTGGGCGCAACCGATGCGAACGACGGCGGGGACGAGTCGACGGACCCTGCCGAATGACACAGCGACCCTTCAATTTCTCGGCCGGACCGGCCGCCATGCCCGAAGAGGTGCTGCAACAGGCGGCGGCTGAAATGCTGGACTGGCACGGCAGCGGCATGGGCGTGATGGAGATGAGCCACCGAGGCAAGGAGTTCATGTCGATTGCGGCTCAGGCCGAAGCCGACTTGCGAGAACTGCTGCGGGTGCCCACCAACTTTCGTATTCTGTTCATGCAGGGCGGCGGGCTGGCCGAGAACGCCATCGTCCCGCTGAACCTCTCGCGGGGTGGTGCCGTCGACTTCGTGGTCACCGGCAGCTGGAGCCAGAAGTCGGCCCAGGAGGCTCGCAAGTACGCCGCGCCTGCCGTGATCGCCAGCAACGAGGCCGACGGCCACACAAGCCTGCCCCCACCCGCCAGCTGGTCGCTCCGGCCGGATGCGCAGTACGTGCACATCTGCAGCAACGAAACCATCCACGGTGTGGAGTTCCATGAGCTGCCCGATCTCCAGGCGCTGGGCACCCGGGCACCCCTGGTGATCGATTTTTCTTCGCACGTGGCTTCGCGACCGGTGGACTGGAGCCGCGTCGGCCTGGCCTTCGGCGGCGCACAGAAGAACCTCGGCCCCGCTGGTTTGACGCTGGTGGTGGTGCGCGAAGACCTGCTGGGTCGGTCGTTGTCGGTTTGTCCGAGCGCGTTCGACTACAAGACCGTGGCCGACAACGCGTCGATGTACAACACGCCGCCGACCTTCAGCATCTACATGGCGGGTCTGACCTTCCAGTGGCTCAAGCGACAGACAGAAGGCTCCCTGACCGGTATTGCGGCCATGGAAGCGCGCAACCAGTCGAAGGCTGCGTTGCTCTACAACTTCATCGACCAATCTCAGTTCTATGTGAACAAGGTCGCCAAGAACTGCCGCTCGCGCATGAACGTACCCTTCTTTCTGCGCAACCAAGAACGAAACGATGCGTTCCTGGAGGGCGCCAAGGCGCGTGGCCTGCTGCAGCTCAAAGGCCACAAATCGGTCGGTGGCATGCGCGCCAGCCTTTACAACGCCATGCCGTTGTCGGGCGTGCAAGCGCTGGTGAACTACATGCGCGAATTCGAACAGACACAAGCATGACCCAACCGACCCAGTCTGAAGCGCTTGGTGCGCTGCGCATCCAGATCGACGCGCTGGATCAGCAACTGCTCTCTCTGCTCAACCAGCGCGCCCAGGTGGCCGAACAGGTCGGCGAGATCAAGCGCGCCGAGGGATCCCCCTTTTTCCGGCCGGATAGGGTGGCGCAGGTGATCGACAAGATCCAGGCCGCCAACCAGGGCCCGCTGCAGAACCAGCATGTGGCGTCGATCTGGCGCGAAATCATGTCGGCCTGCCTGGCGCTGGAAGCGCCGCAGCGGGTGGCGGTGCTCGGACCGCAAGGCACCTTCTGCGAACAGGCGGCGATCGAGTTCTTTGGCAGCGCCGCGAACCTGATTTATTGCGCCAACTTCGACGAGGTCTTCCATGCCACCGCCGCCGGCACCGCGCAGTACGGCGTGGTCGGCATGGAGAACTCCACCGAAGGCGTGGTGGCCCGCTCACTCGATCTGTTCCTGCGCTCGCCGGTGCACGTGGTCGGCGAAGTGAGCCTGCTGGTGCGGCACAACCTGTTGCGGCAGGTGAACCACCTCGACGGCATTGAAGTTGTGATGGCGCACCCCCAAGCGCTGGCGCAGTGCCAGAACTGGCTGAGCCAGCACCTTCCCAACGCCGAGCGGCGTGCCGTGTCCAGCAACGCCGAGGGCGCGCGCCTGGCGGCGACGAATTCCGCCTGGGCGGGGCTGGCCAGCGAACGTGCCGCGGCTCAGTTCGGGCTCCACATCGTGGCCCACGCCATCCAGGACGAGGCCTACAACCGGACCCGCTTTGCCATCATCTGTCTGCCGCAAACGCTGGCCATGCCCCCCGCTTCCGGCAGGGACTGCACCAGCCTGGTGGTGTCGGTGCCGAACCGGCCCGGCGCGGTGCACGACCTGCTGGTGCCGTTGAAGAACAACGGTGTGTCGATGACACGCTTCGAATCGCGCCCCGCCAAATCGGGCCAGTGGGAGTATTACTTCTACATCGATGTGGCGGGCCACCCCTCGCAACCCCATGTAGCGGCAGCGCTCCAGCAACTCCAGGGCCTGTGTGCCTTCTACAAAGTGCTGGGCGCCTACCCAGTCGGTGAATGACATGTCCGCACCCGCCCTGAAATTCGAACAACTCGGCCTGATTGGCTGCGGCTTGATGGGTGGCTCTTTTGCCCTGGCCATGAAGAAGGCCGGTCTGGTCAAGCGGGTGGTGGGGTACAGCAAGTCGCCGTCCACCACCGAACGTGCACGACAGATGGGCGTGATCGATGTCGAAGCGCCTTCTGCGCTGTTGGCCGTATCGGGTGCCGACCTGGTGCTGGTCGCGGTTCCGGTGTCGGCTTCGGAAGCCACGTTCAAAGCGATCCGCCACCTGGTGAACAAGAACACCCTGGTGATGGACGTGGGGTCGACCAAGCGCGAGGTGATCGATGCGGCACGCCGGGTGTTGAAGGACCAGGTGGGTGTGTTTGTTCCAGCGCACCCCATCGCCGGCAAGGAGCTGGCGGGTGTCGAGCACGCCGACGCCGACCTCTACCAGGGTCGCCAGGTCATCCTCACGCCCATCGAACGCACGCTCACGGCACAGCTCGAAAAGGCCCAGCAGGTCTGGACCGCTCTGGGGTGCCATGTCAAACACATGTCGCCCGAAGCCCACGATGCCGCCTACGCCGCCGTGAGCCACCTGCCACACCTGATTGCATTCGCCCTGATGAACGCCATCCAGGGTCAACAACAAGGACCGGAGTTTCTCTCGCTCGCTGGCCCGGGCTTTCGCGATTTCACCCGCATCGCCGCGAGCGACCCGAGCGTCTGGCGCGACATCCTGGTGTCCAATCGCGAAGAACTGCTCGCTCAGTCCAAACAGTTCCAGCGCGCCCTGCATGCGCTGGAGACCGCCATCACCAACGGCGATCCGGATGCGCTGGAAGCCCTGATCGACAAGGCCAGCAGCGCACGTGCCCACTGGCGCATGACCGCCATCAAGCCGCAAAGCTGATCGACCACCCGGCGCCGGTCTGCCGTCCCGCAGCCGCTGCCGCGCTTTTGTAGCCGCAAGCCTCTTCACCGCGCATGTACGCCATCGATCACCTCGACATTCCTTCCCTGTCCAGCGCGGGTGGCACGGTTCGCCTGCCCGGCTCCAAGAGCATTTCCAACCGCGTGTTGCTGCTGGCCGCCCTGAGCGTGGGTCACACCGACATCGCCGATCTGCTGGACTCCGACGACACGCAGGTGATGCTCGCTGCACTCACGCAGCTGGGTTGCCGTCTGGAGCCCCAGCCCGATGGCGCGCTGCGGGTGCACGGCATCGGTGGCGCGCTGCCGGTCAAGCAGGCACGGCTCTTTCTGGGCAACGCCGGTACGGCCATGCGCCCGCTGACCGCTGCCCTGGCGCTGTTGGCCAGCGAACACGGCGGCGCTTTCGAACTCAGCGGGATTCCCCGCATGCACGAGCGTCCGATCGGCGATCTGGTCGACGCGTTGCGGCAACTCGGTTGCCCGGTGGACTGCCTGGGCCAGGAAGGCTACCCGCCACTGCGGCTGGGCAACGGTTCGGTGCAGGCCCTCCGCCTGCACCAGCCGATCCGCGTGCGCGGCGACGTGTCGAGCCAGTTCCTCACCGCCTTGCTGCTGGCGCTGCCGCTGGTGGCTCGGCAGGACGTGGTGATCGAGGTGGTGGGTGAACTGATCTCGCGTCCCTACATCGAGATCACGCTCAACCTGCTCGAACGCTTCGGCGTTGCGGTGCGGCGCGATGGCTGGCAACGCTTCACCATCCCCGCCGGTAGCCGCTACACCTCCCCTGGCCGCATCCATGTGGAGGGCGACGCTTCGTCGGCCAGCTACTTCATCGCGCTGGGCGCGATCGCGCCCCCGACGCCGGGCACAGATGGCATCACCATCGAAGGCGTGGGTCTGTCGTCCATCCAGGGCGACATTCGTTTCGTCGAGGCGGCCCGCCTCATGGGGGCCGAGGTGTCCGGCGACGCCAACCGCATGCACATCCGCCGCGGCGTCTGGCCGCTCAAGGCCATTGAACTGGACTGCAACCACATTCCCGATGCGGCCATGACCCTGGCGGTGATGGCGCTCTACGCCGAGGGCACCACCACGCTGCGCAACATCGCCAGCTGGCGCGTGAAAGAAACCGACCGCATCGCCGCCATGGCGACCGAAGGCCGCAAGCTCGGTGCCACGGTGGAAGAAGGTGCCGATTTCATCCGCATCACACCGCCCACCGAATGGCGCGCGGCTTCGATCCACACCTACGACGACCACCGCGTCGCCATGTGTTTTTCGCTCGCGGCTTTCAACCCGGCCGGTCTGCCGGCTCGGATCGAAGACCCGAAATGCGTGGCCAAGACTTTTCCAGACTATTTTGAAGCGCTGTTCGAAGTCTCGCAGGCCGAGCCTTCGCGCATCCCGGTGATCTGCATCGACGGGCCCACCGCATCGGGCAAAGGCACACTGGCCTCTGAAGTGGCGCAGCGGCTGGGCTACCACCTGCTGGACTCCGGCGCCCTCTACCGCGCGACCGCGCTCGCCGCGCAGGATGCGGGCATCGATCTGGACGACGAACCCGCCCTGGCCCGGTTGGCCGCTCAACTGCCGCTGGCGTTCCGAGACCACAAGGTGTTCCTTGGTGGTCGCGACATCACCGACCCGCTGCGCCTGGAGTCCACCGGTGGCATGGCCTCCCGGGTGTCTCAACACCTGGGCGTGCGGGCCGCCCTGCACAACCTGCAACTGGGTTTCAGGCGCCTTCCGGGCCTGGTGGCCGACGGACGCGACATGGGCACCGTGATCTTCCCCGATGCCCCACTCAAGGTGTTTCTGACCGCCAGCGCCGAGCAACGCGCACAACGGCGCCATAAGCAGTTGATTTCAAAGGGAATTGCTGCTACAGTCGACGGTCTTTTGGCAGACCTGAAAATGCGCGACCACCGGGATTCGTCCCGGGCCCACGCACCGCTCAAGCCCGCTGAAGACGCCATGCAACTGGACAACTCCGAACTGGGCATCGAGCAATCGACCCAGCAGGTGCTGGACTGGTGGCAAGGCAAAACGGTGTTTTCAGCCCGCTGAGCGCACCACCACCGATGGCCCAGACGGCACAGCCGGGCGTTCTCTGCCCGCAGGCCCGATGGTTCTTTCACCCAACCCCGCGGTGTCACGCACCGCAATTGCAACGCCGCCCAAACGTCGTCACCCCTGCCAGCCGCTTCACCGCGGTTGCTGAGCCGACGGCTTGAGTGGTTCTAGGAAATTCAATGTCTGAATCTTTTGCCGCCCTGTTCGAAGAATCCCTGAAACGCGCTGAGATGCGCTCGGGCGAAGTCATCACCGCTGAAGTTGTGCGCATCGAGCACAGCCATGTGGTGGTCAACGCTGGCCTCAAGTCCGAAGCCTACGTGCCGCTCGTCGAATTCAAGAACGATCTGGGTGAGCTCGAAGTCCAGGTGGGCGACTTTGTGTCGGTCGCCATCGACTCCGTGGAAAACGGTTTCGGCGACACCCTGCTGTCGCGCGACAAGGCCAAGCGCCTCGCTTCGTGGATGTCGCTGGAAAAAGCGCTCGAGTCGGGCGAATTCGTCACCGGCACGACCTCCAGCAAGGTCAAGGGCGGCCTGAAAGTCATGGTCAACGGTATCAGCGCCTTCCTGCCGGGTTCGCTGGTCGACAGCCGCCCGACCAAGGATCTGACCCCGTACGAAAACAAGACCCTGGAATTCAAGGTCATCAAGCTCGACCGCAAGCGCAACAACGTGGTGCTGAGCCGCCGCGCCGTGGTGGAAGCCTCCATGGGCGAAGAG
>JALOSH010000136.1 GCA_025458545.1 Hydrogenophaga sp. | reverse complement strand
GTGGTGCAGCGGCACCGCGCTGTGGGCGCGGCCAACGGTGCCCGAGTCAAGCGGCAGCAGCCAGCCGTTCAGCGCGTCCACGCGTTCTGGCGCGACGGCGACGAGCGTCGCACGTTCGATGGATTCGATGTCGGCGGCGCTCAGCTCCATGCTCACCGCCGGGACCGTGTCAGGCGTTGCTCGACGCAATGCCCCACTTGGCCAGCGCGGCGTCGTCGCTCACGCGCGCATCGACCCAGCGCGCTCCCTCGGGTGTCTGCTCTTTTTTCCAGAACGGCGCCTGGGTCTTGAGGTAGTCCATCAGGAATTCGCAGGCCTGGAAGCTTTCGCCGCGGTGGGCGGAGGTCACGGTCACCAGCACGATCTGGTCCAGCGGCTGCAACAGGCCCACGCGGTGGACGACGCGGGCACCAAAGATGTCAAAGCGCTGGTGCGCCTGATCGATCATCTGCTCGATGGCCTTTTCGGTCATGCCCGGGTAGTGCTCCAGCTCCATCGTCGAGACCGACTGGCCATCGTTGCGGTCGCGCACCGTGCCGACAAAGGTACAAACTGCGCCCACGCCTCTTTCATCGGCGCGCAAGCGGGCCACCTCGGCAGACAGGTCGAAGTCTTCGGTCTGGATGCTGACGCGGGCGTTCATGTTCAACCTCCGGTCACGGGGGGAAAAAAAGCCACTTCGCCGCCGTCTTTCAGCGCCGCCGATTCGTCGACCATGGTCTGGTTCAGCGATACACGCACCGCGCGCCCACGCGCCAGCGCCTCGGCATGCGCTCCCCCTCGCGCAATCAGTTCGTCGCGCAAGGCGGCCAGTGTGGTGGCCTCGGTGTCCAGCGCTTCGCTGCCGGTGCCAATGGTTTCGCGGATGGAAGCGAAATAGCGCAGGTGGACTTTCATGTCAGCAGGTCTGCAAAAGACAGGTAGGCCACGGTGTCACCGTGGGCGATGGCGCAGCCCGGCGGGTTGTCCACCAGGCCGTCGCCCCAGACCGCCGAGGTCAGCACGCCCGAACTCTGGTTGGGGAACAAGTCCAGGCCACCGGCGGTGTTGCGGCGCACGCGCAGGAATTCGCGGCGCTTGTCGGCGCGGGGCAAATCGAAGTGAGCGGGCAACATCACCGGCTGCAGCGCGGGCACCTGAGCGCCCTGCAGCCGCAGCAGGAAAGGCCGCACCAGCAGCAAGAAGGTGACGAAGCTGGACACCGGGTTGCCCGGCAGGCCAATGAAATGGCAGGGCTTGGCCGCATCGGCACCGGCGCCGGCATCGCGTCGAACGCTACCGTAGGCAAAGGGCTTGCCGGGCTTCATGCCGATCTGCCACAGGTCCAGGCCGCCGAGCTGCTGCACGGCAGGCTTGATGTGGTCTTCCTCGCCCACCGACACGCCGCCGCTGGTGAGGATCAGGTCGTGGTGATCGGCGGCAGACTTGAGCGCGGCCAAGGTCAGCTCCCGCCGGTCGGGCACGATGCCCAGGTCGCTCACCTCGCAGCCCAGGCGGTGGAGCAGCGCACGCAAAAAGAAACGGTTGGAGTTGTAGATGGCGCCGGGCTTCATGTCTCCGAGGTCTACATCACCCGGCATGACGAGTTCGTCACCGGTGGAAAACAGGGCGACCCGCGGTCGCGACACCACGCGCAAATGGGCCATGCCGATGCCCGCAGCCAGGCCCAGGCTGGCGGGTGAGAGGCGGGTGCCGCGGGTGAGCACCACGGCGCCGCGCGTCACGTCTTCACCGGCGCGGCGCACCCACTGGCCCGGCGCGGGCACAACGTCGATGTGGACCGCGTGCAGGTTGCCGCCGACCTCGCGCGTGTCCTCCTGCATCACCACCGCGTCCGCACCTTCAGGCATGGGCGCACCGGTGAAGATGCGCGCGCAGGTGCCTGCTTGCAGCGGCGCGCTGGCGTGTCCGGCCGGTATACGTTGCGACACCGGCAAGACCACGCCCTTTTCACGCACGTCGGCCCGCCGGACCGCATAACCATCCATCGAAGAGTTGTCCTGCGGCGGCACCTGAAGACCCGAGACCAGGTCCTCGGCCAGCACCCGGCCATCGGCGTCGAAGGTGGCCACCGACTCGGTACCGCTCAGTGGCGCGACGTGGGACAACAGTTGCCCGAGCGCGGCGTCCAGCGCCATCAAGGGCGCCCTGGCGGGTGGGGTTTGGGCGTTCATCAAAGGTACCGGGTGGGGGCCGAAAGGTGTTCAGCCGGTCAGGCATACGCTTCCGGTATGTACTCAACACGTTCTTGATTGTCGAGCAGCCAGGCCGCCACCGCCGGGGCATCGTTCAAATCCAACACCGGGCGCGAGGTGGGCTCTGGCAGCTGATCGGGGCTGTCGGTCGCGATGGCGGCGACGAACGGGTCTTCTGGATAGCGGGCGACACGACCAGCGGAAGCCCGCCAGACCTCGATCTTCATCAGATCGCAGTCGCCAAAACCTTCCACCAGCACCCAGTCGACGCCTGGATGCAAAGCCCTGATCAGGTCGTGCACGGTCAGCTCGGTCGGGCGCTCGAACTCACGCATGAGCACCAGTCGCTCGGGCGACGCGGCCACCACCTCGTAGGCCCCGGCTTCGCGGTGCCGCCAGGTGTCCTTGCCGGGTTGGTCGAGCTCCAGACCGTGGTGCGCATGTTTCACCACCGAGACCCGCAGGCCCTGCTGGCGCAGCAACGGGATGAGCCGCTCGATCAGGGTGGTTTTGCCAGCGCCTGAGAACCCGGCGAACGCGACCACGTTCATGACTGGCCCTGTGTCGGTGGTGTCAGGCCGCAGCGCAATGCTGGGTGATGTAACGCTGCACGGCCGAGGTGTCGACCGGCATCACCAGCACCCGCTTGGGCAAGGACTCAATGCCGTCGAACTTCGCCGGCCGCTCCGGCTGACGGCCCAGCGCCTCCACGATGGTCTCGGCGAACTTGATCGGCAAGGCGGTCTCCAGCACGATCATCGGCACCGCGCCCGGGTGCTCGCGCGCCACCTTCACGCCGTCGGCGGTGTGGGTGTCGATGACCACGCCGAAGCGCTGGAAGGTGTCTTTGATGGTTGCCAGGCGGTCGGCGTGCGTGCTCTTACCGCTCACAAATCCGTAGCGACTGGCAGCGTCGGCAAAGGCTGGGTCGTGGCCCAACTCGAAACGACCTTGCTGGCTCAAGGCCTGGCCAAACAATGCCTTGACGCGCACACCGTCTCGGCCCAGCAGGTCGAACACAAAACGCTCGAAGTTGCTGGCCTTGGAGATGTCCATCGACGGGCTGGAGGTTTCGTGGGTGTCGGCACTGGCGCGCACGCGGTAGACGCCGGTGCGGAAGAACTCGTCCAGCACATCGTTCTCGTTGGTGGCCACGATCAGACGATCGATCGGCAACCCCATCTGCCGCGCGACATGCCCGGCACAGACGTTGCCGAAATTGCCACTGGGCACGGTGAAGCTCACCTTCTGGTCATTGGCCGTCGTCGCTTGAAAGTAGCCAGCAAAGTAATACACCACTTGCGCGAGCAGCCGCGCCCAGTTGATCGAGTTCACCGTGCCGATCTTGTACCGGCGCTTGAACTCCAGGTCGTTGCTGACGTTCTTGACGATGTCCTGGCAGTCGTCGAACACGCCTTCGATGGCGATGTTGTGGATGTTCTCGTCCATCAGGCTGAACATCTGCGCCTGCTGGAACGGGCTCATGCGGCCGTGCGGGCTGAGCATGAACACACGCACACCCTGCTTGCCGCGCATCGCGTACTCGGCCGCGCTGCCAGTGTCGCCGCTGGTGGCGCCGAGGATATTGAGCTCTTCTCCGCGCCGCGCCAACTCGTACTCGAACAGGTTGCCCAGCAACTGCATCGCCATGTCCTTGAAGGCCAAGGTCGGGCCGTTGGACAGCGCTTCAAGGTAGAACCCTGGGTCCAACGGCTTCAACGGCACGATCGCGGCGGTGCCGTACACCGCGTCGGTGTAGGTTTTGTCGCAAAGCGCCTTCAGGTCAGCGGCGGGAATGTCGTCGATGTAGAGCGACAGCACCTCAAAGGCCAGCGCCGCATACCCCCCCGGCGCGCCACCGTTGAACGCACCGCGCCAGCGCGCCAGCGTGGCCGTATCCACCTGCGGGTAACGCTCGGGCAAATACAGACCGCCATCGGGCGCCAGGCCCTCCAGCAGGATTTCGCAGAAACGTTTGCGATCCGGATGGCCGCGGGTGGAGAGGTACAGCATCTCAGTTCAATTCTTCTTTTCGGATCCGCGTGATAGGCGCCAGCACGCTCGGCAGGGCCTGCATCTGGGCCAGCACATCGTTCATGGTGCCTTCGCGGATGTCGTGGGTGAGGATGATCAGGTCGGTCTGGGTTGAACCTTCGCCACCCACCTCGTCGGCCTCGCGCTGCAGCACCGCGTCGATGCTGATGCCGGCGTTGGCCAGAAGACCTGTGACTTTGGCGAGAACACCCGCCTCGTCGGCCACGCGCAGGCGCAGGTAGTAGCTGGTCACCACCTCGCTCATGGGCAAGACCGTCAGGTCGCTCATGGCGTCGGGCTGGAAGGCCAAGTGCGGCACGCGGTGCAGCGGATCGGCGGTGTGCAGGCGGGTGATGTCCACCAGATCGGCGATCACGGCGCTGGCGGTGGGCTCGCTGCCCGCCCCTTTGCCGTAGTACAGCGTGGTGCCCACGGCATCGCCTTGCACCACCACCGCGTTCATCGCACCTTCCACATTGGCGATGAGGCGCTTGGCCGGCACCAGGCTCGGGTGCACGCGCAGCTCGATGCCCTGGCTGGTTCGTTTGGTGATGCCCAGCAGCTTGATGCGGTAACCCAGCTGTTCGGCGTACTTGAGGTCGGCGGCGCCCAGACGGGTGATGCCTTCCACATAGGCCTTGTCGAACTGCACCGGGATGCCGAAAGCAATAGCGCTCATCAGCGTGGCCTTGTGGGCCGCGTCCACACCCTCGATGTCAAAGGTCGGGTCAGCCTCGGCGTAACCCAGGCGCTGTGCTTCCTTGAGCACGACGTCGAAGTCCAAACCCTTGTCGCGCATCTCGGACAGGATGAAGTTGGTGGTGCCGTTGATGATGCCGGCGATCCACTGGATGCGGTTGGCCGTCAGCCCTTCGCGCAGCGCCTTGATGATGGGAATGCCACCGGCCACGGCGGCTTCAAAAGCGACCATCACGCCCTTGGCCGATGCGGCGGCAAAAATCTCGGTGCCGTGCACGGCGAGCAGCGCCTTGTTGGCGGTCACCACGTGCTTGCCGGCCGCAATGGCTTCCATCACCAACGCCTTGGCGATGCCGTAGCCGCCGATCAGCTCGATCACGATGTCGATCTCGGGGTTGGCGATCACGGCGCGTGCGTCGTTCACCACCTGAACTTTCGGACCAACGATGCTCTGGGCGCGGGCCACATCCAGGTCGGCCACCATGGTGATTTCGATGCCGCGGCCAGCGCGGCGCTGGATCTCTTCCTGGTTGCGTTGAAGCACATTGAACGTGCCACTGCCCACGGTGCCAATGCCCAGAAGGCCTACTTGGATCGGTTTCATCTTGGTCTCATTCCAGAAAAACGCGGGGTGCTGTGCACACCCCCTGATGTTGCCGCTGGAGCGTGCATCCAATGATGCCATCCCGCTCCTGCATTGATGCTTGGGCTCAGGTGCCGTGGCGATGGCGCCATTGCTCCAGGAATTTGGCCAGGCGGTTGATCGCCTCGCGAAGGTCGTCTTCGTGCGGCAGGAACACGATGCGAAAGTGCTGGTTGTCCGGGTAGTTGAACCCCGTGCCCTGCACCAGCATGACGCGCGTGGCCCGCAGCACTTCCATGAAAAACTGACGGTCGTCGGCAATCGGGTAGAGCTTCGGGTCCAGGCGCGGGAACATGTAGAGCGCAGCCTGGGGCTTCACGCAGGTCACGCCCGGAATCGCGGTGATCAGCTCGTAGGCCAGGTCGCGCTGGCGGCGCAGGCGTCCGCCTTCCTTGACCAGGGGCACGTTGGAGCCGAGCTTGAGGTTGGCCAGCATGTTCAGGCCTTCAATGAAGTCCTTGGCGATTTCTTTGGGGCCCGACAACACCATCCAGCCGGCGCGGTAGCCGCAGGAGCGGTAGGCCTTGGACAGCGAGTTGAAGGTCAGGGTCAACACGTCGGTCGACAAGCTCGCCATGGCGGTGTGCGTCACGCCTTCGTACAGCACCTTGTCGTACACCTCGTCGGCCAGCAGCACCAGATCGAACTCGCGCGCCAGGGCGACGATGCCCTTGAGCAGTTCGTCGCTGTAGACCACACCGGTCGGGTTGTTCGGGTTGATGACCACGATGCCACGGGTAGCGGGCGTGATCTTGGCCCGCATGTCGGCCAGGTCGGGCTGCCAGCCGTTGTCCTCATCGCAGCGGTAGTGCACCGGGGAACCGCCCGACAGGCTGGTCGCCGCGGTCCAGAGCGGGTAATCGGGCGAAGGCACCAGCAACTCGTCGCCGTTGTCCAGCAGCGCGTTGGCCGCCATCACGATCAGTTCGCTGGCACCGTTGCCCAGGTAGATGTCATCCAAGGTCACCCCCGCCACACCCTGCTGCTGCGTGTAGTGCATCACGGCCTTGCGCGCCGCGAAGATGCCCTTGCTGTCCGAGTAACCCGCCGAATTGGGCAGGTTGCGGATCATGTCCTGCTGGATTTCTTCTGGAGCATCAAAACCAAACGGCGCTAGGTTGCCGATGTTCAGCTTGATGATCTTCTGGCCCTCGTCTTCCATCTGCTTGGCCGCCTCGACAATCGGGCCTCGCACGTCGTACAGCACATTGGCCAATTTGGCGGATTTCTGGATGGTTTTCAAAGGCCCTCCCACAGGGGGTGGAGTGCTGCAGGATCGACGTCAGGCGTCGACTGTGCGCGTTACATTAAGCAGACTTTGCTGCGAGAAAACCTGTAATTTGACCACAGATCCGCATCGCTCCTTGGATGCGCAGACAGCCCCCGGACACCCCTCAAAACGCACTTCAACATGAAACTGCATGCCGACAAAGCAGAAGCGTTCAACATCACCGCGCATGGCGACGGCTGGGTCGCGATCAACGGGCAACGGCACACCGCCAGCCTGGTCCTCAGCGCGGCGGGCGTGCAAGCATGGAACTGCGAGCGTTTTGAAGCCTTGACGTCGGCCCACTTCGAGCGCTTGCTCGCCGACCCGACCCAGCGGCCCGAGATGGTGGTGTTCGGCAGCGGCTCGCGTTTGCGTTTTGCACCACCCGCTCTGCTGCAAAGCCTGATGGCGCAACGCATCGGGGTGGAAACCATGGACACCGCTGCCGCCTGCCGGACCTACAACATCCTGGCGGGCGAAGGCCGCCGGGTCACAGCGGCCCTGCTCATCGGCGACTGATCGGCACCCTGCCTGCTGGTCTGCCCGACCCGTTCGGGTTAAAATACCCGATTGTTTCCTGCCATGGGGTCCCGTGGGGTGTGCACACCCAGGACATCCACGATGCAGCCGGGAAGCCAACGAATCACCACCAACTTTCGTCAGGGGCACACGCAGTATGGCAGTCGTTGTCAACAAACTCATTCCCGAATTTGAAGCCCTGGCCACCAGTGGCATCAAGGTCAGCAACCAGACCCACCTCGGCCAGACCGTGGTTTTGTACTTCTACCCCAAGGACAATACCCCCGGCTGCACGACCGAGGCCATGCAGTTCCGTGACAAGTACAAGGACTTCGTCAAAGCCGGGGCCCAGGTTTTCGGCGTCTCGCGCGACAACATGAAGTCGCACGATGACTTCAAGACCAAGCTGGAACTCCCGTTTGAGCTGATCGCCGACACCGAAGAAAAGATGTGCCACATGTTCGGCGTGGTCAAGAACAAGATCATGTACGGCAAGAAGGTCAAAGGCATTGAGCGCAGCACCTTCCTCATCGGGGCCGATGGCGTGTTGAAGCAGGAATGGCGCGGCCTGAAGGTGCCAGGGCATGTGGAAGAGGTGCTCAAGGCGGTCAAGACGCTCAAAAAGGCCGCCTGATTCCGCACCGCCAGCCTCTCTCAGGAGAGACGGGCGGGTGTTCATGGGGGTCGTGCATAATGGGTTCATGTCATTGGGAAGACCCATCGCCAGCCCCCCGTCAACTGTCCCCAGCAGCTCAAAAAGCCGCCCGGTTTCCCCGGCGGCTTTTTGCTTTCCGGCCCTGCGCTGAACCACCACGCCCTCCATGCCACTGCCACCCGCCCCCACCAAACGCGCCGCGCTGCTCGCTCCCGATGCCTACAGCCTCAAAGCCGCCGAAGATCCGTCGGACTTCCTGCCAGAACCAGATCCAGCACCGATGACGCGCGCTGCAACCGCAGCACCAAAAGCCACCGACGCACCGCGGCCCACGAGCGACCGATCGCGCAGACCTCGCAAGTCGGCGGACCAGCCCGCGGTACAGCCCCTGCAGAGGGCGATCACCGACCCCGCCCCGGTAACCCTGGAGCGTCCGGAAACGGCGACTCGCGTCAGCGCACCCGAGCCTGTGGTCACCCAGGCCCGCTCTGCCGAAACCAGCGGTTCACCCATCACCAACAACCGCCGGGCCGGTCGACCCAAAGCCAACGGAGGAACAGGTCCAGCCCGCCTTTTTGTGCTCGACACCAACGTGTTGCTGCACGATCCCATGAGCCTGTTCCGGTTCGAGGAACACGACATCTTCCTGCCCATGATCGTGCTGGAGGAGCTCGACGGACACAAAAAGGGCATGACCGAAGTGGCCCGCAACGGCCGCCAGACCAGCCGGACGCTGGACGCCCTGGTGGCGCAACAGGGCGGCGACCTGACCAAAGGCTTGAAGCTTTCAGCCACCGGCCACAGCACAGCGCGCGGCCTCCTGTTCTTCCAGACCGAGCCGCTGGATGCCCAGCTGCCCAGCAGCCTGCCCCAGGGCAAGGCCGACAACCAGATCCTGGGCGTGGTGCAGGCCTTGCGCCACAAACACCCGCAGCGCGAAGTGATCCTGGTGTCGAAAGACATCAACATGCGCGTCAAGGCCCGCGCGCTGGGCCTGGCCGCCGACGACTACCAGAACGACAAGACACTGGACGACGGCGAACTCCTGTACGCCGGTGCCCTCGCCCTGCCCCAGGACTTCTGGACGCGCCAGAGCAAAACCATCGAGAGCTGGCAAAGCGGCAGCCACACCTTCTACCGGGTCAGTGGCCCGGCGGTGGGACAGTTCTACATCAACCAGTTTGTCTTTTTCGAAGCACCGGGCGAGCCCTCGCTCTACGCTCGCGTGACAGAGATCCGCGACAAGACCGCGGTGCTCAAGACGCTCAAGGACTACACCCACCTCAAGAACGCGGTCTGGGGCGTGACCAGTCGCAACCGCGAGCAGAACTTCGCCCTCAACCTGCTGATGGACCCCGAGGTGGATTTCGTCACCCTGGCCGGCACAGCAGGCACCGGCAAGACCCTGATGGCGCTGGCGAGTGGCCTGACGCAGGTGCTGGACGACCGGCGATACACCGAGATCATCATGACCCGCGCCACCGTCAGCGTGGGCGAGGACATCGGTTTCCTGCCGGGTACCGAAGAAGAAAAGATGGGCCCTTGGATGGGCGCGCTGGACGACAACCTGGAGTTCCTGGCCAAGGGCGATGGCGGCAATGCCGGTGAATGGGGTCGCGCCGCCACCAACGAGCTGATCCGCAGCCGCATCAAGGTCAAGAGCATGAACTTCATGCGCGGACGCACCTTCATGAACAAGTACGTCATCATCGACGAGGCGCAGAACCTGACGCCCAAACAGATGAAGACACTGATCACCCGCGCGGGACCCGGCACCAAGATCATCTGCATGGGCAACCTGGCCCAGATCGACACGCCCTACTTGACCGAAGGCTCGTCCGGGCTGACGTATGCCGTGGACCGTTTCAAAGGCTGGCCGCACGGCGGGCACATCACGCTGGCCCGGGGCGAGCGCTCGCGCCTGGCCGACTACGCCAGTGAAGTGCTCTGATCAAAACCACGCCTGAAAGAGAAAGCCCGGCATTGGCCGGGCTTTCTTTTGGAGGAGAACAGATCAGAAATCGCCACCACCCGCCAGACTCTCGAACCGCGTGAGCGTGTTCAGGAAGGTCAGCTTGACGGTGCCGGTCGGGCCGTTTCGTTGTTTGCCAATGATGATCTCGGCCACGCCCGGCTCCTTGCAGGCGTCCTTGGTGTAGTACTCGTCGCGGTAGATGAACATGATGATGTCGGCGTCCTGCTCGAT
>JALOSH010000135.1 GCA_025458545.1 Hydrogenophaga sp. | reverse complement strand
GCCGCCGTCGTCAAAGTGGTGGTGCACCCGCGCGGCAAACCGCGTGGCCGCCATGCGCTCCACAAACGGCGTGCGGTCCCGGGAGCGGGTGCAGTGGTGGAGTTCGAAAGCTTTTCCCTCGGCGGTGAGCTGTTCGGCCATGGCCAGCAGCGGGGTGATGCCGATACCGCCCGCCAGCAGCAGGTGGTGCGCTGCCTGGGCATCGAGTTCGAAGTGGTTGCGCGGGGTGCTGATGGTCAAGGCCGCGCCTTCGGGCAGCAGCTCGTGCACCGCCTTCGATCCACCGCGTGAAGCTGGATCGCGCAACACCGCCACCTGGTAGCGCTGCGTTTCGCCCGGCGGGTTGCACAGCGAATACTGTCGCACCAGACCGTTGGGCAGGTTCAGATCGATGTGGGCGCCGGCGGTGAAGGCGGGCAGGGCGCCGCCGTCTTCGGCCACCAGGTCGAGGCTGCAAATGCCCTGTGCCTCGTCGCGGCGCTTGGCGACGCGAACCCGCAGTGTGGACGCACCACTCATGCAGCCGCCTGTTGGGAAGCCTTTTCGGCCGCGATCACGCGCTCGATCACCTTGCGCGATTGCACGCCGCCGGTGTCGATGTTGAGCATCAACAGCTTGCGATCCGGGTAGGCCAGCAGGTTCCTTTGCTGGCGCTCCAGCATCTCCTGGTCCTCGCCGAAGATCTTGCCCTGGCCTTCGCGGATCTGGGCGGTCAGCGCCGCGTCGGTCGGCTTGAACTTGCGCGCCATGCCCCAGAAGTAGTGGATGCTGGTGTCGGTCTCGGGGGTGATGAAGTCCACCACCCAGCTCGCGGCCTTGAACTCGTCGGGCGCGTGGTAGCCGCCGTGGCCCTGCAGCGCCACGCCCACCTCGATCATGATGTGGCTGGGCGGCGTGAAGTGGCAGATCTGCCAGCGGTCCACCAGCTGGTCGTCGGGCAGGCCGTTCATGCGCAGCGCCATCTTCCAGAACGGCGGCGCCTCGATGCCTTCCATGTGGCGCTCGGTGATCACATGATCGCCGTCCACGCGGGTCTGGCACGGCACTTCGTCAATTTCCTTCTGGCCAATGCTGGTGCTGTGCACATAGGTTTCGTGCGTCAGGTCCATCAGGTTGTCGATCATCAGGCGGTAGTCACAGGCGATTTCATACAAGCCGCCGCCATATCCGAATTGCGGGTTGCCCAACCATTCAAACTTCGGGATGCTGGCCACGTCCGCCTTGGCCGAATCGCCCGGCCACACCCACACGAAGCCGTGCTCCTCGTGAATGGGGAAGCTGCGGTTGGCCGGAAAGCCGCGGGTGCGCTGACCGGGCATGGACACGGTTTTGCCGTCGCAGCCCATGGCCAGGCCGTGGTAGCCGCAGACCAGCGTGTCGCCGACCACCCTGCCCAGCGAGAGCGGGGCGCCGCGGTGCGGGCAGAAGTCTTCCACGGCTGCGGCCACGCCCGAACTGTTGCGGAACAGCGCCATGGGAATGTTGCAGATGCGCCGTCCCAGTGGACGTTCCGTGCCGATCTCTTCGCTGCGGGCGGCCACGTACCAGGTGTTCAGAGGGAACATGGTCTTGTGGTTCGGTCGTCTTGGCGAGTTTGGCCAGGAGACGCAAGAAGTCTTTCTGCTCCTGTACCGAAAGCGCGCCCAGCAGGCGCTGGTACATGGACTCGACGCGGCCCAGCATCTCGGTCAGCACCGCCCGGCCTGCGGGTGTCAGACGAAGGCTGCGCTGACGCCGCGCCATCAGTTCGCGCTCGATCCAGCCCTTGGCCTCCAGCCGGGTGGCGATGTCGGCGGTGGTGGACGTGTCCAGCGCCACCTTCTCGGCCAGCGTCACCTGGTCGATGTCGGGCGCCTCCGCCAGCGCGCGCAGCACCGCGTATTGAACAGGCGTGACCTGGCGCCCGTGCACTTCGTGGAAGGTGGCCACCGCCAACTGGTGCGCGCGCCGGATCAGGTGACCGGGCTCATGGTGCAGGTGCTCGTCGAATCGGGGTGACATGTCGGGTGGAAATCGGCGGCTTGCAGCGAGGCGGGAGGTGTTCGGGCGGCCGGTGCAAGCGGTTCTTACGGATGGCGGGACGCTCCATGGCTCGCCTGCTGGCAGGAGAGCATAGCAGCGGTCTTCGAGAGCAAGGGTGTTGCCGAGTGCGCGCTGGCTGGCTAGGGAAAGTCCTAGGAGGTCAGCGTACATATTGTTATGGAAAATAACCATAGGCGACGCGCCGTGGCGTGTCTTCCTTCATCCACCGGCCTGAGAGCAGGCCAGCAACAGGAGATCAACATGGCATCTTGGGGTTTCAAAGTCGCTGCGCTGGCCCTGGCCGCTTCGGCCAGCCTGAACGCGTTCGCACAGGAGGTGACGCTGCGTCTGCACCATTTCTTGCCGCCGCAAGGCACGGTGCCGTCCAAGGCGCTGGTGCCCTGGGCGAAGAAGATCGAAGACGAATCCAAGGGGCGCATCAAGATCCAGCTGTTCCCCTCCATGCAGCTGGGCGGCACGCCGCCGCAACTCTATGACCAGGCACGCGATGGCGTGGCCGACATCGTTTGGACACTGCCGGGCTACACCCCCGGTCGATTCCCCAAGTCGGAGGTTTTCGAGCTGCCTTTCATCGCAGGCCTGTCGGCCGAAAAGACCTCCCGCGCGCTGTGGGACTACGTGCAGAAAAACGCGATGGACGAATACAAAGACGTGCACGTGCTGGCTTTGCACACCCACGGACCGGGTCTGTTCCACACCAAACAGCCGATCACCGGTCTGGAAAGCCTGCGCGGCATGAAGATTCGCGGTGGTACCCGCGTGGTCAACAGCATGCTGACCCAACTGGGTGCCACACCCGTGGGCATGCCGGTGCCGGCCGTGACCGAAGCGCTGTCCAAGGGCGTGCTGGACGGGACCACCATTCCCTGGGAGGTGGCGCCCGCCCTGAAGGTGCAGGAGCTGGTGAAGAACCACACCACTTTTGCCGGTGACCGTGCGTTGTATGTGACGACCTTCGTGCTGGCCATGAACAAGGCTTCGTACAACAAGCTGCCGCCCGATCTGAAAAAGGTGATCGACGACAACTCTGGTCTTGAACTCAGCGCCTTGATCGCCCGGACCCAGGATGTGGGCGACAACGTCGGGCGCGACCTGGCCGTGAAGGCCGGGAACCGGATCACCACCCTGGAAGCGGCCGAGGTGCAGCGCTGGCGCCGGACCGCCAGCGCGGTGGAGTCGGAGTGGATCAAGGACATGCAGTCCAAGAACGTCGACGGCGCACGCCTGGTGTCCGAGGCGCGGGCCCTGATCAGCCGCTACGAAAAATGACAGCAGTGCCCGAATGAGTGATCAAGGGCCGCCTTGGGCGGTCCTTGAGCTTGACTGCCCGGTCCATGCTGGCCGGTGCGCCCAGCCGTTTTTTGGGATACAGAAACTCATGGATTTCCCGTATACCGGCCACTTTTTGGGGCAATTTCAGGATTTCTGTATACATTGACGCCATGAGTGCCGCTCCCCATCGGTCCAATGACGACCCGACGCCACTGCCAGCCGCCAACGAAAGCGCCCAGGTACGGGCACAGCTGCGGCTGCGCGAGCTGATCCTCTCGGGGGAGCTTTCTGGCGGCACCCGCATCGCCGAACTGGCCATCGTCGAGCGGCTGGGCATGTCGCGCACGCCCATCCGGGCGGCGCTCGTGCGGTTGGAGCAGGAGGGCCTGCTCGCTGCGCTGCCCGGCGGGGGCTACGTGGTGCAGAGCTTCACCGAACGCGATGTGGCCGATGCGATCGAGCTGCGCGGCACGCTCGAAGGACTGCTGGCGCGCTTGGCGGCCGAGCGCGGTGCGACGCCGCTGGCGCTGCAATCGGCACGCCAGTGCCTGGACGGCATCGATGCGGTGCTGTCTGCACCCCGTCTGGATGACCAAGGATTTTCCGCTTACGTGGCGCTCAACCACCGCTTTCACAGATTGCTGTGCGAGATGGCCCAGAGCCCGACCATCGCGCGCCAGCTGGACCGGGTGGTCAGCCTGCCGTTCGCTTCGCCGTCGGGGTTCGTGTTGCTGCAAGCCCAGTCCAGCCGAGCCCGCGACATGCTGGTGGTGGCTCAAGACCAGCACCGGCAGGTGCTTTGCGCCATTGAGCAGCGCGAGAGTTACCGCGCCGAAGCCATCATGCGTGAGCATTCGCGCCTGGCGCAGCGAAACCTGCAGGAGGTGCTGCGTGCCCAATCGACCGACGACTCTTCGGCAAGCGGGTCGCTGCCGGCGATCCGACTGATCCGGCGCCAGACCTGAACCCGCCGACACCCCGACCAACGACCCCAGGGAAGCCTTTCTTTTTTCACTCACCACAGGAGACCACCATGAAACTCACCACACGACGGACCGCGCTGCACGCACTGAGTGCCGTGGCACTGGCCAGCCTGGCCAGCACCGCCAGCGCACAGACCGTGACCTTGCGCCTGCACCAGATGCTGCCGCCGCAGGCCACCATCCCGGCCAAGGCCATCGTCCCCTGGGCGCAAAAGGTGGAGGCCGAATCGGGCGGGCGCATCAAGGTGCAACTGTTCCCGTCGATGCAGCTGGGCGGCACGCCGGTCCAGCTGTTTGATCAGGCCCGCGACGGCGTGGCCGACATCACCTGGACCGTGCTGGGCTACACCCCCGGGCGTTTCCCGAAAACCGAGGTGTTTGAATTGCCGTTCATGAGCGGCAGTGCCGAGCAGTCGTCCAAAGCCATCCAGGAATACGTCGAGAAGTTCGCACCCGAAGAGTTCAAGGACGTCAAGCTCATCGCGGTGCACACCCACGGCCCGGGCCTGTTCCACACCAAGACCCCGGTGACCGGGCTGGAGAGCCTGCGCGGCATGAAGATCCGTGGCGGCTCGCGCATCATCAACAACATGCTGACCAAGCTGGGCGCCACTCCGGTGGGCATGCCAGTTCCGGCCGTGACCGAAGCCTTGTCCAAAGGTGTGATCGACGGCACCACCATCCCCTGGGAGGTCACGCCGGCGCTCAAGGTCACCGAGCTGGTGAAGAACCACACCACGTTTGCGGGCAAAGACGGCCTGTACACCCAGACCTTCGCGTTCTCGATGAACAAAGCGTCTTATGACAAGCTGCCGCCCGACCTGAAGAAGGTGATCGACAACAACTCGGGCATGGTGGCCGCCACGCTGTTTGGCCGGGCCATGGACGAAGGCGACAAGATCGGTCGCGACATCGCGGTCAAGGCGGGCAACAACATCGTGGCGCTGGACTTGGCCGAGACGCAGCGCTGGCGCCGCACCGCCGCCACGGTGGAAACCGACTGGATCAACGAGGTCAAGGGCAAGGGCATCGACGGCGCCAAACTGGCTGCCGAAGCACGCGCGCTGATCGCCAAGCACAGCAAGTAAACGCGATCTACCTGATCGAAGCCGCCCAGTCAGGGCGGCTTTTTTGTGCCTGTCCAGGGTTGGTGCCGAGATGCCAGACGCTCATAGCTGGTTGTGCCCGATGCCACTTTTCAAGGATGACGGGATGACCGACAGTGCGGGCTTGGGATGACGACCAGTCCTTGCCACCGCAGGCTGCGACCCCGGACCTGGCCATCGTGCCCTGTCGCAGAAGGTCGAGACCGGGTCGGGTGGGTGCACCACGATCCAGCGGTTCCAGGCCATGCAGATAGCGGGACCGGCGCAGCTGTTCGACCAGGCCCGCTGAGTGCTGCGCCCGGGTGCCGTAGGGGGCTGCACCCGGGTTTCCCATCTTGACATTTTGGTTATTTTAAAAAACCATAAGCACACTGTCTGATTCACCGATGGCCGGATCGCGCGGCGACGCTCACACGCATTCAAGCGGTGGTAGTCGGATGCGAGGTCACAATGCGAGCCTTGTCTTCATGAGCGCCGAGGAACCCAAGAAATGATCGCCTGGATTTACCGTTTAGCGAACTGGACCGCCATCGTCGGCGGTGTCGTGTTGTTGGCCGTGACCCTGATGGTGGTGGCCAGCGTCACCGGTCGGGCCTTTCTGGACCTCGGTCTGGGCCCGATCCCCGGGGACTTCGAACTGGTCGAGGTCGGCGTGGGCATCGCCGTGTTTTTCTTTTTGCCCTGGTGCTATCTGCGCGGTGGCCACGCAACGGTGGACCTGCTGTACATGCACATGCCCCTGTGGTTCCGCAAGACGGTCGACACCCTCAGCGACCTGGCCATGCTCGCGGTCTGGCTGGTGCTGACCTGGAAGCTCTGGGAAGGCATGCTGGAGAAGAGGGAGTACATGGAGACCACCTTCATCCTGGCCATGCCGCTGTGGTGGGGTTATGCCTTCTGTCTGGTGGGCGCGGTGATCGGCTGCCTGTGCTACGTGGCCCGCACCCTCACCCGTTTTGGCCTGGGTTCCGAGCCCAAGGGCTGGACCGTCGAGGCCAACGTCAGCCACTGATTTCAACAAGAGAACCCCATGAGCACCATCGAACTGGCCCTTTGGTCATTCCCCTTCATGCTGTTGCTGATCTTCGTGCGGGTGCCGATCGGCCTGTCCATGCTGCTGTGCGGGCTCGGCGGCGCCTGGATGATTTACGGTTCGGCCACACCCATCCTGAACCAGCTCAAGCAGGTCACTTACACCACGTTTTCCAACTACAACCTGTCGGTCATCCCGCTGTTTTTGCTGATGGGTCAGTTCGCCGCGATGGGGGGGTTGTCGCAGGCGCTGTTCAAGGCCGCTGAGGCCTGGATTGGTCACCGCAAAGGTGGGGTGGCCATGGCGGCCGTGGGCGCTTGTGCCGGCTTCGGCGCCATATGTGGTTCGTCGCTGGCCACCGCCGCCACCATGGGCCAGGTGGCCTTGCCCGAGTTGAAGCGCGCCGGTTACGCGGGCGGCATTTCCACCGCCTGCCTGGCCGCTGGCGGCACGCTGGGCATCCTGATCCCGCCGTCGGTGGTGCTGGTGATCTACGCCATCCTGACCGAGCAGAACATCGCCAAGCTGTTCCTGGCCGCCTTTGTGCCCGGCATCCTGGCGGCCATGGGCTACATGATCACCATCGCCATTTACGCGCGCCTTCGGCCGCAGGAAATGGGCACCATGCCGCCCATGCCCATGAAAGAGCGCTGGGCCGCCACGGCACGCACCTGGCCGGTGATCGTGATCTTTCTGGTGGTGGTCGGTGGCATCTACACCGGCATCTTCACGCCCACCGAAGGCGCGGCCATCGGTGCGTTTTCCACCGGCATCGCGGCCTGGGCCGGGGGCGGCCTGAACCGCAAGACGCTCACGGGTGCGTTGCTGGGCACGGCGATTGCCACCGGCATGATCTTCATGATCGTGCTCGGCGCCGGCCTGTACAACACCTTCCTGGCGCTGTCCCAACTGCCTCAGGAAGCGGCCAGCGCGGTGGCCGGCTGGGGCCTGAGCCCGATCCTGGTGCTGGTGGCCATCCTGTTGCTGTACGTGATCCTGGGCTGTTTCATGGACTCGCTGTCCATGATCCTGCTGACCATCCCGGTGTTTTTCCCCATCATCATGGCGCTGGATTTTGGCCTGACCCCCGAGGGATCAACGCCATGGCGAAAGATGTGCCCATCACCCAGACCTACCGCGCCATCCTGCCGTTCGTCACCAGCGATTTCATCCGCACCGCCATCCTGGTGGCGTTTCCCGGCATCACGCTGTTCATGCTTCGACTGTGAAATAACGCGCGTGCCATCGCAAACATGAATAGCTGAATGGGGTTGCATGCCATGGCACGCACCCTTCTGTCTGGTTAAAGTCATGTGGATCGATCTTTCATTCAAAGGAGACCTCATGACCCGTTCCGTGTCCTCGTTCCGCCGTGGCCTGCTGGCCACCGGTCTGGCCTTGTCCGTGATGGGGCTGTCCATGCCCGTGCTGGCGCAAGGTTTCCCGAGCAAACCCCTGCGCATCGTGGTGCCGTTCGCCGCCGGTGGCGCCGGTGACCTCACCGCACGCATCGTGGCGGCCGAGCTGAGCACTTCGCTGGGCCAGCCGGTCACCATCGAAAACCGCCCTGGCGCCGGCGGCGTGGTGGCGGCCGAAACGGTGGCGCGCGCCGAGCCCGATGGCCACACGATGTTCCTGATGTCCAACGGCACGGCCGTGACCGCCAGCCTGTTCAAGAGCCTGCCGTACGACACGCTGAAAGACCTGGCGCCGGTGTCCACCCTCGGCACCTTCGACCTGGCGGTGCTGGTGCCGTCCGACTCGCCTTACAAGACCCTGGGCGAACTGGTCGCGTTCGCCAAAGCGAATCCGAACAAGCTCAATGTAGGCAGCATCAACATCGGCAGCACCCAGAACCTGGCCGCCGAGCTGTTCAAGTCCACCGCCGACATCGATGTGCAGATCGTGCCTTTCAACGGCACGCCCGCCCTGGTCGGCGGCAAGCAGGTCGACGTCGGGGTCGAGATCCTCGGCCCGGCGCTCACCCAGATCAAGGCGGGTGCCTTCCGTGCCCTGGCCGTGACCGGCAAGAAGCGCTCCATCGCGCTGCCCGAGGTGCCCACCGCGGTGGAAGCCGGGGTCAAGGACTTCCAGGCTTCGTCCTGGAACGCACTGGCCGTGCCTGGCAAGACACCGCGCCCCGTCATTGACCGCCTGAACAAAGACATCGTGGCCGCCCTGGCCAAGCCGGATGTGAGGAAGAAGCTGGCCGATCTGAACATCGACGCCGATCCCAGCACGCCCGATGAA
>JALOSH010000134.1 GCA_025458545.1 Hydrogenophaga sp. | reverse complement strand
GCCATCGTGGCCGCAGCCGTGCATCAGGCCCGGCCGGGTGGAGCGCCAGGCGAAGTCGTTGTCTTCGGTCATCGGCAGCGCGTCCATGTCGGCACGCAAACCCATCATGCGGCCACTGCTGCGTTCGCGCCCGTGGATCAGCGCCACCACACCGGTTTTGCCCACGCCGGTGTGGACCTCGTCCACCCCACAGACCTTGAGCGACTCCACCACCCGGCGTGCGGTGAAGTGCTCCTCGAAACCCAGTTCAGGATGCGCGTGCAACTCCCGTCGCAACGCCGTCAGCTCAGGATGGAAGGCGGCGATCTGCGCGAACGCGCGGCCATGGGCTTTGATGCGCGAGGTCAGCATGGCGAACCCTCTGCCATGGGCCGCGCCGTTTCGCCGATGGGCCGCCCCAAGGCGAAACAGCCCCCCTGGGGGGCAGCGGCCCGCAAAGCGGTGGAGCGTGGAGGCATGTTCAATGACCGCCCGCTTTTTCGACCCGCAGGCGCGGATCGACGACAAAGTACAACAGGTCGACGATCAGGTTGATCACGACAAAGATCAGCGCGATCAGGCACAGGTAGGCCGCCATCACCGGGATGTCGGCAAACGTGACCGCCTGGATGAACAGCAGCCCCATGCCAGGCCACTGGAACACCGTCTCGGTGATGATGGCGAACGCGATCAACCCACCCAGCTGCAGGCCGGTGATGGTCATCACCGGCACCAGCGTGTTCTTGAGCGCATGCCCAAAATGCACCGCCCGCTGGGTCAGGCCCCGCGCCCGGGCGAACTTGATGTAGTCGGTGCGCAGCACCTCCAGCATCTCGGCGCGCACCAGCCGCATGATCAGCGTGAGCTGGAAAATGGCCAGCGTCACCGCGGGCAGCACGATGTGCTGCCAGCCCTTGGGTGTCAGCAGCCCGGTGCTCCACCAGCCCATCTGCACCACGTCGCCCCGGCCAAAGCTCGGGAGCCAGCCCAGCTGCACCGCAAACACCAGGATCAGCAGAATGCCGATCAGGAATGTCGGCAGCGACACACCCAGCAGCGAGATGGTCATGAACAGCTGGCTGATGAAGGTGCCGCGTTTGAGTGCCGCGTAAACGCCCATGGGAATGCCGATCAGAAGCGCCAGCAAGGCCGCCACCAGCGCCAGTTCCAGCGTGGCCGGGAAGCGCTCGGCGATCAGGCGCGACACCTTGGTGCCCTGGCGCAGGCTCAGCCCAAACTCGCCTTGAGATGCGTTGGCCAGAAAGTGCCAGAACTGGATGATGAAGGGCTGGTCCAGCCCCAGGTCGGCGCGCAGCTCGCGCACCTGCTCGGGCGTGGCGTCCTGGCCGAGCAAGAAGACCACCGGGTCGCCGACGTACTGGAACAGCATGAACGCGATGAAGGCGACGGTGACCATGACCACCACCGCCTGCGCCAAGCGCCTGAGAATGAATGCGAGCATCGTTTGGAACGAAAGAGAGGGTCGCCACCGCGGTGCGCGACCCCCTTTGATCCGTCGGAAATCAGTTGACCTTGATCAGACGCCAGTCGAGCCGGTTGTCGGCGCGGTGCACCACGTCGATGTTCTTCTTCATCGCCCATGGAATCACCTGGTTGTGCAGCGGGATGTGCGCCACGTCTTCGTTCTGCAAGGCCAGCGCGCGGGTCAGCAGCTCGGTGCGGCGCTTCAGATCGGTCTCCTTTTTGGTGCGCTCCACCAGCGCGTCCATCTGCGGGTTGCTGTAGCGGCCCACGTTGTAGTTGCCGTCACCGCCCGCGCCCACCGAACGCGTCAGCGACTGCAGGCTGTAGAGCGCGTCAAACGTCGGCACGCCCCAGCCCAGCATGTAGATGCTCGCCTCGTAGCGCTGGATCATGGGGAAGTAGGTCACCAGCGGCAGCGTGCGCAGCTTGGCCTTCACGCCGATCCTGGCCCACATGGCCGCCACCGCCTGGCAGATCTGCTCGTCGTTGATGTAGCGGTTGTTCGGACAGGCGAAGTCGACCTCGAAACCGTCCTTGTAGCCCGCGTCGGCCAGCAGCTTCTGCGCGGCGGCCACGTCGAACGGGTAGCGCTTGTGCACCGCTTCGGTCCAGCCGGTGACCTGTGGCGACACCAGCGCGCCGGTGGCTTGACCCAGACCCCGCAGCGTCACGCGGGTGATGGTGTTGATGTCGATCGCCTGGTACAGCGCCTTGCGCACACGCTGGTCTTTCAGCGGGTTCTTGCCCTTGATGTTGCTGCCCGGCAGTTCGGTGCGGAACTGGTCCATGCCGAAGAAGATGGTGCGGTTCTCGACGCCATCGATCACCTTGAGGTTGGCGTCCTGGCGCAGGCGTGGCAAATCTTGCGGGCTGGGATCGAGCACAAAGTCCACCTCGCCCGACAGCAGCGCCGCCATGCGCGTGGCGGTGGCCCGGACCGGCGTGTAGATCACCTCGGTCACATTGCCCTCGGCCTTGCCCCACCAGGCCGGGTTGCGGGTCAGCACCAGTTTCTGGTCGGGCTGCCACTCCTTGAGCACAAAAGGCCCGGTGCCGTTGGCGTTGCGGTGGGCGAAGTTCTCGTCCTTGGTCTTGATGTCCTTGGGCTCGACCGACTTGTTTTTCTCAGCCCAGGCCTTGCTCATCATGCGCAGCTCGGTCATCTGGTTCAGCAGCACCGGATTGGGGTCCTTGGTAAAGACATCGATGGTGTTCTCGTCCACCTTGACCACCCGGTCGATGCCCTGGGCGTAGATACCGAAGTTCGAGGTCTTGGCCAGCGCACGCATCAGGGAAAACACGGCGTCGTCTGCGGTGAACGCCGAGCCATCGTGGAACTTCACGCCCTGGCGCAAGGTCATGCGCAGCTGCGTCGGCGTGATCTGCTTCCAGGCCGTGGCCAGAACCGGCTCGATCTTGAAGGTGCGGCTGTTGTAGTACACCAGCGACTCGTACACCGACGCGTGAACGCCATTGGCCAGTGCGTTGTTCTGCGAGTGGATGTCCCAGGTCGGGATGTCGCTCGCGCTGGTCCATTTGAAGGTCTTGGCGTGGGCGCCGAAAGAGGCCACAGCCAGCGCCGTGGCCAGAAGAGTGAAGCGCAGTTGCATGTTGATCACCTCAAGGGTTTTTTGACGAAACCCGAACTATGCAACATCTGTTCCTGCTGTCAGCGTGGGTGTTACCCGAAGGTGACAGCACAACCCGACCCATCACGGTGCATTCGATGGCGCCACCAAGCTCAAAGGTCCGTACCAGGCCCGCAAAGCCGTGGCGGTGTTGTCGGTGTCGGTCATCAGCGCCACCGACACCAGCGGGCCGGGTTCCTCGCCAAAAGCCCGGATGAAATCGGCCCGCACGTCGCGCTGGTGGTCGCGCCACTGCCCCAGCTGCGCGCTGCCGCTGTCCACCACCAGCTTGCGGATGCGATCGGTGCGCGGGTTGTTCAACACCGCTTCCAAGGCATCGTCACGGCTCCAGACATAGGTCAGGGTCGCATAGGGCATGGGCTCACCGGAGAGCAAGCGGCTGAGCTCAGACAACCGATGGGCGCGTGGGCTCCAACGCGTGCGGTCGCCTTCGAAGGCCAGCAGAATGCGCACCGGTGCATCCGTCGCCGCCGCGTCCTTGAGGTCGGCGCCGTCTGGCAGGGCGTCCACCTTCCAGGAAAAGTTGAGCACGCCCACCGCAGGCAATCCGGGCTCGAAACGCTGGCGCAGCACGCTCACCGAGCGCTCGGCCTGCACCCGCAACGCCGCCCTGCCCTGCCGGGACACCGGTTCAAAAGGCGCCACCACCTTGCCCGGAAAATGGAACACCTCCCAGCGACCATTTCCGGGCACCTGAAACAAAGACTGCGCGGCACGTTGCAGTTCGGCCTCGCCGGTGCTGGCCTGCTGGCGCGCAGACCCGCCAGCGCAGGCCATCAAGGCCAGGGCCAGCGACACGCCAGCCAGCCGCTTCAGAACATCCTGCACCGTTGTGGTTGACACCGCTTTTCAAGGCCCGTGGTTTCGTGCGGCGAGTGTAGCCGGGTGGTCGGGCGTGTCCCCCGGTTGAGGGACGACCCCGGCGCGCAGCACTCGACCCGGCGTCATGAAACGGACATATTCACGGCGGGGCTGCGCAAGGTGCACAGCCTCTTTGTCACACACCCTTCAGGAGTCACCCAACATGTTCTTTCGCAAAACCCTGGCCGTTCTGTTGAGTCTGGCCGCCTCGGTGGCCATGGCCGCTGTCGACGTCAACACCGCCAGCGAAGCCGACCTCGACAGCATCAAGGGCGTCGGCCCCAGCACCTCCGGCAAGATGCTGGAACAGCGCAAAGCCGCCAAGTTCAAGGACTGGGCCGACCTGATTGAGCGCGTGCCCGGCATCGGCGAAAAACGCGCGGCCAAGCTCTCGGCCGAAGGCCTCACCGTGAACGGCACAGCCTTCAAGGCCAGCAGCGCGGCCAAAGCACCGGCCAAGCCCGCACCCAAACCGGCCGTGGCAGCCACGCCCAAAGAGCCTGCGCCCAAGCCCTAAGCCCGCCGAAGCCATTCGCCCAAGAAAAAACCCGCTGCGTTGCCGCAGCGGGTTTTTTTTGACTTTCAAAACCTCAGCTGGCTCGCGCCAGCGGAAGATCAGAAGGTGTGCTTCAGGCCGACGGCGTAGACGGAGGCCTTTTCAGACGTGCCGTCAACCAGGGTCGCGCCATCCTTGGCTTTGGAGCTGCGGGCGCCAGCGTACACAGAAGTGCGCTTGGACAGGCTGTACGAAGCGGCCACACCGAAGCCGGTGCGCTTGCCGTTACCCAGGGCGGCGTTGTCCTTGGACTGTGCGTAACCAGCCGACAGGGTCAGGGCCGACGAAAGGGGCACATCGGCACCGAACTGGAGGTCGGTTGCCTTCAGAGCACCTTCTTTGGCTTGACCGTAGCTGGCCAACAACTTGGCCACGCCCAGGTCGTAAGAACCGTTCAGAGCGGTCAGCTTGAGATCATCGCCAGCTTGACGCTGGGTTTGGTAGGCGAAGTTGGCAGCGATGGGGCCAGCGCCGTAGGACAAGCTGAAGTCGGTGACGCCACCGTCGGCGTTGGCTTCTTTCAGCGAGTGGCTGAAGCCAGCGCTGATGCCACCAAAGCTGGGCGACACGTACTTGATGGTATTACCCGGATTGCCGGCGTAGACTTCAGGCACAACCAACACGGTGTTGCTGGCGGACAGGGCCGAGTCGAAACCACTGTTGGAAGCACCGAGGATGTCGTCCATGGCGGTCCAGGTGTTGCCCAGGGTCACGGTACCGAAACCGCCTTGCACGCCCAGATAGGCTTGACGACCGAAGGCGGTGTTGGTGCCCCTTGCGGTGCCGTTGTCGGCATTGAAGCCTTGCTCGAGCTTGAAGACAGCCTTCAAACCGCCGCCCAGGTCTTCCGAACCTTGCATGCCCCAACGGCTGGTGCTGATGCCGCCAGAGGTCATTTGCGTGGTGCTGGTCTTGACGCCGCCCACGGTGGTGGAAGCGCTGCCAACCCACAGGTCAACGATGCCATACAGGGTGACGGCGGATTGTGCTTGGGCGGCGCCAGCGACGGAGCCCAGAACGGCCAGAGCGATCAGAGATTTTTTCATGGAGACTTCCTTTGGTGTGGGGCCCGACCATCGGACCCGGTTGAAACTTGACTGACCGAGCAATCCTAGCCCTGTTCAGCCCAAAGTTCGCGGGAAAACCCTGAAACAACCGCATCCGGACCGTGTTATGTGGGCTTTTTGACACACCGACCTGTCACAACAGCCTCTCGCCCAGCAGCCCCATAAAAAAACCCCACTCCTTGCGGAGCGGGGTTTTGGGCTTCTCAGTCAACAGCTGACGGGTGTCAGCTGCACCGATCAGAAGCTGTGCTGCAGACCGAAACCGAAGCCAGTGCTCTTCTTGGCACCGTTGCCACCGTTGGCCGTGACGACTGCGCCAGCGTAAGCGGCGTTGCGCTGGGCGACGTTCACGAAGGCCTGGGTGCGCTTGCTCAGGTTGTACTTGTATCCACCGATGACCGTCTTGGCATCGGCAGTGGCCTGTTCGCGCACGTTGTACGAGAAGTACAGCGAGCCAGGGCCGACCGGTGCGGTGGCGCCCAAGGCGTAGCCAGTGTCGGCCGCAGCGGCCAAGTTACCGTCATCGCGGTAGGTCAGGAACACGCGGGCCAGGCCGAAGTCATAGGAACCGGCCAGCTGGTTCACAGCCTTGGGCTTGAGCAGGGC
>JALOSH010000133.1 GCA_025458545.1 Hydrogenophaga sp. | reverse complement strand
CAGCTGTGGTGGAAGAACGTGGCCCAGGCCGTGACGGGTGAAAAGACTCCGCAAAAAGCCATGGACACGCTGGCCGACGAGATGGACGAGGTGATGTCGCGCCTGGAGCGCGCCGGCATGGCCAACTGCCCGCCCAAACTGAACGCCAAGGGCGATCCGGCCAAGTACCTGAGCGACGCCGCTGCGCCCTGGAAGAAGCTGGCCAACGAGAAGCCCAAGGGCGAAACCATCGCCTACGACACCTTGTTGACCGCCTGGAAAGAAGGCCGCGTCCGCTGAGCTGGTCGCCTGAGTCTGCAGAAGCTGCCCCTTGCACCCACCCGGTGCAAGGGGCCAACCCCCATAACATGACCCGCGCCGAACTCCTCCATTCGCTCACCGACCACCCCGTGTTTGACCTCGCGGTCATCGGCGGCGGCGCCACCGGGCTGGGTGTTGCACTGGATGCAGCGCTGCGCGGTTTCTCTGTCGTCTTGCTGGAGTCGCACGACTTCGCAGGCGGCACCTCGTCTCGCTCCACCAAGTTGCTGCACGGCGGCGTGCGCTACCTGGCGCAGGGCAACATCGCGCTGGTGCGCGAGGCGCTGGCCGAACGCGCCACGGTGCTGCGCATCGCGCCCCATCTGGCGCAACCCCTGCCGTTTGTCATGCCCTCCTATGGCTGGTGGCAAACCCCGTTTTATGGCCTCGGTCTCAAGCTCTACGACCTGATGGCGGGTCGGGCCGGCCTGGGCCGCACCGATTTCCTGAACCGGCAGCAGACCGAGGCCGCTCTGCCGGGTGTGAACACCCAGGGCCTGCACGGGGGTGTGCGCTATTGGGACGGCCAGTTCGACGATGCCCGTCTGGCACTTGCGCTCGCCCGCACGGCCGAGGCTGCGGGTGCGCGGGTGCTCAACCATGTGCGTGTTTCGACCATCCGTCGCCAGACAGAAGCGGGCCAGAGCGTCTCGAAACTGGAACTCGTGGACGGCCTGAGCCCGGCGCTCGCGACGGTGCGCGCTCGTTGTGTGGTCAATGCCACCGGCGTCTGGGTCGACGGTCTGCGGGCTCAGGCCAGTGTTTCTGCGGGCATCGCAGCGCCTGCGCGCATGGTCAGCCCCAGCCAGGGGGTTCACGTTGTGGTCGACCGCAGTTTTTTGCCGGGCAACCACGCCCTGCTGGTGCCCAAAACGCGCGACGGCCGGGTACTGTTCGCCGTGCCCTGGCTGGGCAAGCTCATCCTGGGCACCACCGACACCCCCCGGCAAGACTTGCCCCGCGAACCCGACGCCTTCGCCGAAGAACTGGACTTCATCCTGGGCGAAGCGGCCCACGTGCTCAGCCGACCGGTGCTGTCCCAGGACATCCGCAGTGTCTGGGTCGGTCTGCGGCCGCTGGTCGCACCGCCCACCACCGCAGAGGGTGGCACCCAGACCCTGTCCCGCGAGCACACCATCGTGGTCGACACCAACGGACTGGTCACCGTCACCGGCGGTAAATGGACCACTTACCGGGCGATGGCCGAAGACGTGCTGGATCGCTGTTTCGCCAGCGGCCTGCTGCCGCGGCGCAACGGCGGGCTGACCGAACACCATGTTCTGCTGGGCGCGCCACCGGACGGTGCACCCGCCACACCGGTATATCAGGCGCCGGGCTTGCACCTGTACGGTAGCGAGGCCCCCAGGGTGATGGCCTGCCCCGGGTCCGACCGCGACCTGGGCATGGGCTTGAGCGAGGCCATGGTGCGCTACGCAGTGCGCCATGAATACGCGCAGACCGTCGAAGACGTGCTGGCCAGGCGCTGGCGAGCGCTGTTCCTGGACGCCCGGGCCGCCGCCGCCATGGCGCCCGCCGTGGCGGACATTTTGGCGAGCGAACAAGCCCAGACCTTTGATCTGGAAAGCTTTTTGTTGCTTTGTCAGGATTACTTGCCCCCCGGTGGCGCCATTTGACCCTCGAAGCTTGTTGACAGGCTGTGGTTGCAGTGCAATAATCTGTGGCTTCGCTGTAAAAAGCGAGGCTATCCGCCCAGCGACGAGGGTTGACGTCGGCCAGCAGCCCAGCTGCAGGTCGATGCCAGCCAGCAACGACGGGCCCAAGACTGATCGTTGTCGGCCATGGTGGCTGCCAAGATTCAAGTTGGGACTTAAATCAAATGATCCAAACGCAATCTCGACTCGATGTTGCTGACAACACGGGCGCCAAGTCCGTCATGTGCATCAAGGTGCTCGGTGGCTCCAAGCGCCGTTACGCCAGCGTGGGCGATGTCATCAAAGTCAGCATCAAAGAAGCAGCGCCCCGTGGCCGCGTCAAAAAAGGCGAGGTTTACAACGCTGTGGTGGTCCGCACCGCCAAAGGCATTCGCCGCCAGGACGGCGCCCTGATCAAATTCGATGGCAACGCAGCCGTGTTGCTCAATGCCAAGCTGGAGCCCATCGGCACCCGCATCTTCGGACCGGTCACGCGCGAGCTGCGCACCGAAAAGTTCATGAAGATCGTGTCGCTGGCGCCCGAGGTTCTCTGAGGAATCATCATGAACAAGATTCGTAGTGGCGATGAAGTCATCGTGATTGCCGGCCGCGACAAAGGCAAGCGCGGCAAGGTGGTGCTGCGCGCCGACGACAGCAAGCTGGTTGTCGAGGGTGTCAACATCGTGAAGAAGCATGCCAAGCCAAACCCCATGAAGGGCGTGACCGGCGGCATCATCGAAAAAACCATGCCGATCCATCAGTCCAATGTGGCCATTTTTAATGGCGCCACGGGCAAGGCAGATCGCGTGGGCGTCAAGCGCGTGGAGAAGCAGGTGGACGGCAAGACCAAGATGGTCAACGTGCGCGTCTTCAAGTCCAGCGGCGAAGAAATCAAGGTGGCCTGAACATGACACGCTTTGCTGAAATCTACCGCGACAAAGTCGCCCCCAGCCTGATCGAGAAGTTCGGCTACAAGTCGACCATGGAAGTGCCCCGCATCACCAAGATCACCCTCAACATGGGCGTGAGCGAGGCGGTTGCCGACAAGAAGGTCATGGACAACGCCGTGGGCGATCTGACCAAGATCGCGGGCCAGAAGCCTGTGGTCACCAAGGCCAAAAAAGCGATTGCAGGCTTCAAGATCCGCGAGCAGCAGCCCATCGGCTGCATGGTGACCCTGCGTGGCGCCCGCATGTACGAATTCCTGGACCGTTTCGTCACCGTGGCCCTGCCCCGTGTGCGCGACTTCCGTGGCATTTCCGGCAAGGCGTTTGACGGCCGTGGCAACTACAACATCGGCGTCAAAGAGCAAATCATTTTCCCTGAGATCGAGTACGACAAGGTCGATGCCTTGCGAGGACTCAATATCAGCATCACGACGACCGCCAAGAACGACGAAGAGTGCAAGGCTCTTCTGGCTGGTTTCCGTTTCCCGTTCAAGAACTGAGGTGGCGCGTGGCTAAACAAGCACTACTCCAACGCGAAATCAAGCGCGAGAAACTCGCAGCGAAGTTCGCCAAGAAATACGCTGAGCTGAAGTCGGTGTCGACCAGCGCGAAGCACTCCGACGAAGAGCGCGATGCGGCCCGTCTGGCGCTGCAAAAGCTGCCCCGCAATGCGAACCCGACCCGCCAGCGCAACCGCTGCGAGATCACCGGTCGTCCGCGTGGCACCTTCGCCCACTTCGGCCTGGCTCGCGCCAAGGTTCGCGAAATGGCCTTTGCCGGTGAAATTCCCGGCATCACCAAAGCCAGCTGGTAAGCCCTAGGAGAACCCCACATGAGCATGAGTGATCCTATCGCCGACATGTTGACCCGCATCCGCAACGCGCAGATGGTTGAAAAAGCCAGCGTTTCGATGCCGGCCTCCAAGGTCAAGGCTGCCATCGCCCAGGTCCTGAAGGACGAGGGCTACATCGACGGATTCCAAGTCAAGAGCGCCGATGGCAAGCAAGAGCTTGAAATCGCCCTCAAGTACTACGCTGGTCGTCCCGTGATCGAGCGCATCGAGCGCGTGAGCCGTCCTGGCCTGCGCGTTTACCGCGGCCGCAACGCCATTCCCCAGGTTCAAAACGGTCTGGGTGTGGCCATCGTCACCACGCCCCAGGGTGTGATGACCGACCGCAAGGCGCGCGCCACCGGCATCGGTGGTGAAGTCCTGTGTTACGTCGCCTGATGCGGGCATTGAGGAGCAACTGAATGTCACGTATTGGTAAACAACCGGTCACCGTCCCCGCTGGGGTCGAGGTGGCTGTGAAAGAAGGCCTGATCAATGTCAAGGGCGCTTTGGGTGCTTTGGCACTGGCGCAAAACGCCCTGGTCAAGATCGAAAACAACGCCGGCTCGCTGTCTTTTGTCCCGGTGGACGAATCGCGTGAAGCCAATGCCATGTCGGGCACCATGCGCCAGCTGGTGAGCAACATGGTCAACGGTGTGAGCAAGGGCTTTGAGAAGAAGCTGACCCTGATCGGCGTGGGCTACAAGGCCCAGGCCCAGGGCGCCAAGTTGAACCTCACGGTTGGCTACTCCCACCCCGTGGTGATGGACATGCCCGCCGGTATCAAGGTGGAAACCCCGACGCCGACCGAAATCCTGATCAAGGGTTCCGACCGCCAGCGCGTGGGCCAGATCGCTTCCGAAGTGCGCGCCGTGCGCCCTCCTGAGCCCTACAAAGGCAAGGGCATCCGTTATGCGGATGAGAAGGTCGTGATCAAGGAAACCAAGAAGAAATAAGGACCAGGATCATGTTGACCAAAAAAGAGCAACGTCTCCGCCGTGCCCGCCAGACACGCATTCGCATTGCGCAACAAGGTGCCGTTCGTCTGACCGTGAACCGCACCAACCTGCACATATACGCCTCGGTCATCTCCGACGACGGATCCAAGGTGTTGGCCTCTGCGTCCACCGCAGAGGCGGAAGTGCGTGCCCAGATCGGCGCCTCCGGCAAAGGTGGCAACACCGCTGCCGCGCAGGTGATCGGCAAACGCATTGCCGAAAAAGCCAAGGCCGCTGGTATCGAGAAAGTGGCTTTTGACCGTTCCGGTTTTGCTTACCACGGTCGGGTGAAAGCTCTCGCAGATGCCGCTCGCGAAGCCGGTCTGCAGTTCTGATCGAACGGAATACACAAAATGGCTAAATTTACGGCGAATGTGAAAAACGAAGCGAGTGACGACGGCTTGCGCGAAAAGATGATCGCGATCAACCGCGTGACCAAGGTGGTCAAGGGCGGTCGGATTCTGGGCTTCGCAGCGCTGACCGTGGTCGGTGACGGCGACGGGCGCGTCGGCATGGGTAAAGGCAAAGCCAAGGAAGTGCCAGTGGCCGTCCAGAAGGCGATGGAAAAAGCCCGCCGCAACATGATCAAGGTGTCGCTGAAGAACGGTTCCCTGCACCACAGCGTGCAAGGCGAGCATGGCGCCTCGAATGTGATGATGTTGCCCGCCTCCAAAGGTACCGGCATCATCGCCGGTGGCCCGATGCGCGCTGTTTTTGAAGTGCTGGGCATCACCGACGTCGTGGCCAAGAGCCATGGATCGAGCAACCCTTACAACCTGGTGCGTGCCACGCTGGACGCACTGCAGAATTCCACGACTCCCGCCGACGTCGCCGCCAAGCGTGGCAAGTCGGTTGAAGAGATCCTGGGCTGATTGGAACCATCATGACCACTCAAACCACCGTCAAGGTCCAGCTGGTGCGCAGCCCGATCGGCACCAAGCAGTCCCACCGCGACACCGTGCGCGGTTTGGGCTTGCGCCGGCTCAACAGCACCAGCGAGCTGCAAGACACGCCCGCTGTGCGCGGCATGATCAACAAGATCAGCTATCTGGTCAAAGTCCTCTAAGAACAGGTGCAAGTCATGGAACTCAACACCATCAAGCCCCAAGAAGGCGCCAAGCACGCCAAGCGCCGTGTCGGTCGTGGCATCGGTTCGGGTCTGGGCAAGACCGCTGGTCGCGGTCACAAGGGCCAGAAATCCCGTTCGGGTGGCTACCACAAAGTAGGCTTCGAAGGCGGTCAGATGCCGCTGCAACGTCGCCTGCCCAAGCGCGGCTTCAAGTCGGCTCAGCTGCAGTTCAACGCCGAAGTCACCCTGGCCGACATCAGTGCGCTCGAAGCGGCTGACATCGACATGCTCGTGCTCAAGCAGGCGGGCCTCGTGGCCCATCTGGCCAAGCGCGTCAAGGTGATCAAGACCGGCGAGATCACGCGCGCCGTGAACCTCAAAAGCATCGGTGCCACGGCAGCGGCCAAG
>JALOSH010000132.1 GCA_025458545.1 Hydrogenophaga sp. | reverse complement strand
CGGGTAAACCATGGCCGAATCGATATTGGTCAATGGTTATATTGATTCGCCAGGAGACCACCATGACCCACGCCGCCCAGGGCGCCGAAGAAGCCCAGACAGAGGCTCCGCCACCGACCGAGGCCGATCCCCCCACCCACCTCACCGCCGCCGACATCGCCGCCAGAGCAGCCAGAGGCAACTCGGTTTTTTCCCTGCCGCTGACGCCGCTGAATGTCTCCGATCCGTTCCAATGGATCCGCCTGGGCTGGGCCGATTTCAAGCGTTGCCCCCGCATTGGCCTGTTTTACGGCCTGTGCTTCTTCGCCATGGGGCATGCGCTGCTGGCGGTCTTTCAGAATGCGCCCGCCTATGTGCTGGCGCTGAGCGCCGGCTTCTTGCTGATGGGCCCGTTCCTGTGTCTGGGGCTCTACGACGCCAGCAAGGCCATGCAGACCCAATCCCACCGCCCCTCGCTGCGCGCTTCGTTGCTGGCCTGGCAACCGACCAAAAAGACCATGGGCATTTTTGCGGGGGTGCTGTTGATTCTGGAACTGCTGTGGGGCCGGGCATCGCTGGTCGTGTTCGCCGTGACCTTCAACACCATGCCGTCGACCGAGAAACTGCTGCCACAACTCGTCAACCCGGAGAACATCGGCTTCCTGATCACCTACACGGTGATCGGCGGCTTTTTTGCCGGCCTGATTTTCATCACCAGCGTGATCTCCATCCCCATGATCATGGATCGCAAGGTCGACGCCGTCACAGCGGGCCTGACCAGCATGCGTGCCTGCTTCCAGAACCCGGGCGTGATGCTGCTCTGGGGCGCGATGATCACCTTGCTGATCGCACTGTCCCTGTTGCCGGCGTTCCTGGGTCTGCTGGTCGCAGGACCGGTGATCGGTCACGCCACCTGGCACGCCTACCGGCACATCGTCCCCCCACCCGACCCGGCGCCGACCACCGGCACCGCGCCCCCAGCCTGAGGGCGCGCCGATCTCCCGCAAAGGCATCAGGGCGGGTCGGCTCGGTCCCTGCCCAAGTCACCTTCCTCGGACACTAGCAAACCGGTTTCTTTCCAGAGCCTGGCCAGCAGCCACCAGCCGGCCAGCGTGTTGAGCAAGGCAAACACCGTCAGCAACGCCCGCATCGGTCCGGTCGGCTGCAACACCAGCAAGGCTGAGGTCATGGCCGAAGACATGAGGTTGAGCACCACCACCAGCCAGAACAGCGGCATGCGCGGCTGCCAGAGACGGCGCAAGCCAGACACGGCAGGCTTCATGGCGCGGGTTCTTTCTCTTGCAGCAGGCGCCACATGACTTTGCCGCTGCCACTCTTGGGCAGCGCCTCCACGAACTGCACCGTGCGAGGCGCCTTGTACACCGCCATGTTGTCGTGGCACCAGTCCACGATGTCCTGTTCGCTGGTCTGCCCGCGCGCAGCCTCGCGCAGCACCACCACGGCCTTCACGCTCTCGCCACGGTAGGCATCGCGGGTGGCGATCACGCAGGCTTCGGCAATCGCTGGATGGCGGAACATCAGCGCCTCGACCTCGGCTGGCCAGACCTTGAAGCCACTGGCGTTGATCATGCGTTTGAGGCGGTCGGTGATGAAGAAATACCCGTCTTCGTCGACCCGCCCCAGATCGCCGGAGCGGAAGTATTTCTCGCCGTTGAACTCGATGAAGGCCTGCGCAGTGGCGTCCGGCCGCTTCCAGTAGCCAGCAAACACCGAAGGCCCACGGATGATGATTTCGCCCGCTTCGCCCTGCGGCATTTCCTGCAAGGTGTCGGGGTCGACCACCCGCGCATCGGTGCTCAGAAAGGGAATGCCCAGGCACTGCTGCTTGGGCGCATCGGGCGGGTTGTTGTGCGAGGGCGCAGCGGTCTCGGTCAGGCCATAGCCTTCGGCATAACGCAGTCCGAACTGATCGAACAGCCGTTGTGCCACCGGCTGCGGCATGGCCGCACCGCCACCACCGATGAACACCAGGCTGGAGAGGTCGTACCGGTCGAAGCGCGGGCTGGCCAGCAGGTCGATCACCATCGTCGGAATGTTGCTCCAGTGCGTGACTTTCCAGGCCGAAATCAGGCGACCGGCCAGCTCGCGGTCCCAGCGCGGCATGATGACCAGCGTGGCCCCGGTGTAGATACCCGAATGCATGCCGACCACCATGCCGGTGATGTGGAACATGGGCACCACCACCAGCGAGACGTTTTCGTGCGTGCCACCGGTCCAAAGCTGACCCGCCACCGCGTTGTGCATGATGCTGGCATGGGTGTGCATGCAGCCCTTGGGCAGACCGGTGGTGCCGCTGGTGTAGGGCAACACAGACAGATCCCCGGGCTGGCGGTCGTGCTCAGGCGGCGGCGTCGTACAGCTCAGCGCTTCGCGCCAGTCGGTCACGCTGCCACTGGCCATGGCGGGCAGTGGGTGGCGCGTGCCCAGCCAGTCGGTCCACACCGGCGGTATCTCGGCGGCCGACCCCATGGCGTCTTGGTAGTGCGTCACCACCAGATGCGACAGGCGCTGCGCATCGGGCAGCTCCGCGCTCGCCTTGAGCAACTCTTCCGCCAGATCGGCGGCTGCGATGGCGACCTTCACATCCGGATCGGTGATGCAGTGCTTGAGCTCCTCGGACCGGTTCATCGGGTTGACGGGCACCACCACGGCGTTGGCGCGCAGGATCGCAAAGTGCGCCACTACCCACTGCGGGCAGTTCTGCATGAACAGCATCACCCGGTCGCCCGACCGCACGCCCTGCGCATGGAGGTGCGCCGCCAGGCGCTCCACCTGGTCGTGCAGTTCGCGGTAGGTGGTGGTCTGATCAAAAAACACCATCGCTGGCTTGTCCGGGTAGCGGCTGGCGCTGACCTGGAGGTTGAACCACAGCGAGGTGGCTGGCGGCGTGATGGCATGGGGCAGTCGCCGGGGCCAAAAGCGGTGGTGGGGTCGGCGGCCTGCCGGCCCCGCCTGGGCGGGGATGGGAGTCGTCATGGTTTGGTCTCCTGGTGCGCGGGCTCGCGGCGAGCATATGGTGATGTGCTCCGAAAAGAAAAGCAGGCTTGTCCCTGGCGTGACCGGGCCCAAGGCCTCCACTGGCACGGAACCTGCTGGTACCAAGGGACGGGCAATGCGTGCCCCAAAAGTCGATGCGCCGATACCTTTTTCGCATAGATTTCCCACGTAAACCCCGATGTCAGGGCCTGCATGGCAGACATACAGTCGCCGTGCGGGCCGATTGGTGCACTTTTGTGGTGCGAATTGCCCGAGATTCCTACTTTTAAACAGAACCGGAGTGACCGATGAAATTGAATGCCCTGAAATTGAGCGTGATGGGTTTGGGCGCTGCTGCTGCGTTGATGAGCCTGCCAGCCCACGCCGGCAAAACCGTCGACGCCATCAAGGCGCGTGGCCAACTGGTGTGTGGCGTGAACACCGGTCTGGCGGGCTTCTCGCAGGCCGACAGCAATGGCGCCTGGTCGGGCCTGGATGTGGACTATTGCAGGGCTGTGGCCGCCGCTGTGCTGGGCGACCCAACCAAAGTCAAATGGGTCCCCCTGAACGCCCAGCAGCGTTTCACCGCTCTGCAGTCGGGTGAGATCGACGTGCTGGCCCGCAACTCCACCAACACCCTGTCGCGCGATGCATCGCTGGGTCTGCATTTTGCTGGCGTGAACTACTACGACGGCCAGGGCTTCCTGGTGCCCAAAGGCAAGATCACCAACGCCCGGCAGCTCCGTGGCGCCACGGTGTGCGTGCAATCCGGCACCACCACCGAGAAAAACCTGACCGACTTCTCGCGCGCCAACAGGCTCAACATCAAGCCCGTGGTGTTCGAAAAAGTGGAAGCCGCCACCGGCGCCTATTTCGCTGGCCGCTGCCAGGCCTACACCACCGACGCATCGGGTCTGGCCTCGGTGCGCGCCAAGGAAGCCAAAGACCCTTCTGCTCACGTGATCCTGCCCGATCTGATTTCCAAAGAGCCGCTGGGCCCGGTGGTGCGCCGTGGTGACGACGAGATGTTCGCCATCGCCAAATGGGTGCTCAACGGCCTGATCGAAGCCGAGGAATACGGCATCACGCAAGCCAACGTCGATCAGATGAAGACCAGCACCGACCCGCAAATCGGCCGCATGCTGGGCACCACCGAAGACCTGGGCAAACACCTGGGCCTGGACAAGGAGTGGCTGTACCGCGCCATCAAGGCCGTGGGCAACTATGGCGAGAGCTTCGAGCGCAACGTCGGCCCCAAGACCGCCATCAACCTGCCGCGCGGCAACAACAACCTCTGGAGCAAAGGCGGTCTCATGTACGCCCCGCCGCTGCGCTGATCCGGTCTCTTGCGGCACTTGGCCGTCACAGGCACAAGTGTTCTATGAACTCGTTTCGTAGGGCACTTGTGCCGTTTTTTTAGGTTTACCGGAACACAACATGTCCCAAAACATGATCGAGGCGCGGCCGCTGCCCGCCAAGAAGCGACGCTCGATGTCGTGGAACAGCCGCGAAGGCCGGGGCGTGATCTACCAGATCGTTGCCCTCGCATCTGTCGTTACCTTCATCTGGCTGCTGGTGCGCAACACCTTGCGCAACATGCGCGAACGCGGCATCCAGAGCGGCTACGACTTCATGAACCAGCCGTTTGGTTTTGATGTCAGCGAGACCCTGATTCCGTACGACATCATGAGCACCTACTGGACCGCGTTCGGTATCGGTTTGCTCAACACCCTCAAGGTCGCGGTGATCGGCATCGTGCTGGCCACCCTGCTCGGCACGCTCGTCGGCGTGGGCCGGTTCTCGGCCAACTACCTCGTGCGCAAGCTGTGTTACTGGTATGTGGAGTTCTTCCGCAACGTTCCGATCTACCTGCAGCTGCTGATCTGGTACATCGTTTTCACCGAAATGCTGCCCAGCTTCGAAACGGCCTGGCAGGCCGGGAACTTCTACCTGAGCAAAGGCGGATTTGCATTCCCATGGCCGGTCTGGCAGCTTGGGCAGTCGCTGGCCCTGCTGGGCGTCATCCTGGGCATCGCGGCGTCGATCGCCTACACCCGAAAAGCGCGCAAGCATTTCGACCTCACTGGACAGCAAAAGCCCGTGCTGTGGGTGTCGCTGGCACTGATTGGCGGACTGTCATTGCTCGGCTGGCTGGTCGGTGGTGCACCAAGCGCTTGGAACGTGCCGGCGAAAGGGGTCTTCCAGGTGGAAGGAGGCGCCGCTTTCAGCCCTGAGTTCCTGGCTTTGTTGATCGGTCTGGTGATGTACACCGCCTCGTTCATCGCCGAGATCGTGCGCTCGGGCATCTCGTCGGTGTCCCTGGGGCAGCACGAAGCTGCCGCCTCGCTGGGCCTGAACAAGCGCCAGTCGATGCGGCTGGTGGTGTTGCCACAGGCGCTGCGCGTGATCATTCCGCCCCTCACCAGCCAGTACCTGAACCTGACCAAAAACTCCTCGCTGGCGGTGGCCATCGGTTACCCCGACCTGGTGTCCATCGCACAGACCTCGCTCAACCAGACTGGGCGCGCCATCGAAGCGCTGTCCATCGTGATGCTGGTCTACCTGACGCTGTCGCTCATCACCTCGGCATTGATGAACTGGTTCAACGCCAGCGCCGCCATTCAGGAACGCTGACCATGCAACAGACTTACCAAAACATTCCGGCGCGTGCCATGCCGGGCCAGAGCACGGGCGCCGTGGCCTGGATCAAGACCAACCTGTTTTCCAATCTGCCCAGCAGCATAGGCACATTACTGCTGCTGGTGGTGGTCGGCTGGGCGCTCTACCACACCTATGACTGGGCTATCGCGAAAGCCGTGTTCAGCGCCAACCTCGAAGCCTGCAACAGCGCGCGAGGCTTCGGCGCTTGCTGGGGCGTGGTGTCTGAAAAAGGCCGACTGATCGTGATGGGCCGCTACACCGATACCGAACACTGGCGCCCGGTGATCGCGACCGCGTTGATGCTGGGTGTGGTGGGCATCAGCTGCATGCCGCGCTTCTGGAACAAGATGCTGCCGCTGATCTGGATCGTGATGCTGGTGACGTACTACATCCTCATGAAGGGCGGCATGTTCGGCCTGACCGTGGTGCCGACCGACCAGTGGGGCGGCCTGCCGCTGACGGTGATGCTCACCGTGATTGCCATGACGGTGGCGTTCCCGCTGTCGATCCTGGTGGCTCTCGGTCGGCGCTCCAACATGCCTGCCATCAAGACGCTGTGCACGCTGTACGTGGAGCTGATCCGCGGCGTGCC
>JALOSH010000131.1 GCA_025458545.1 Hydrogenophaga sp. | reverse complement strand
CCGCGCCAGAGCCCCTGAAGGATGCTCAGCCGTGCGGCTGGCCACACACGGCGCACGCAGGGTTCTGGGGCAGGGTGATGGCGTTGAAAGCCATGTCGCGTCCATCGATCATCAGCAACTGGCCCGCGAGCCGCGAACCCAGCCCGCACAGTATCTTCAGAGCCTCGGCCGCCTGCATGGTGCCCACGATGCCCACCAGCGGCGCGAACACGCCCATGGTGGCGCAGCGGGTTTCTTCCACACCACTGTTCTCGGGAAACACGCAGGCGTAACAGGGCTTGCCCGGTGAGCGGGTGTCAAACACGCTGAGTTGGCCATCCATGCGGATGGCTGCGCCCGAAACCAGGGGTTTTCCATGCCGCACGCAGGCGCGGTTGATCGCGTGACGGGTCTGGAAATTGTCGGTGCAATCGAGGACCACGTCGGCGGTGGGCACCAGCTCGTCCAGCAGCAGCGCATCGGCACGCTGCACCACCGCGCTGACCCGTGGGTCCGGGTTGATGGCGCGCTGCAGATTGGTCTCGTCGACCACATCATGGTCCACCACCGTGATGCGACCGACCCCTGCACTGCCGAGGTACAGCGCCACCGGTGAACCCAGGCCACCGGCACCGATCACCAGGGCGTGGGATGCGAGCAATGCCTCCTGCCCCTCAACCCCCAGCTCGTTCAGCAGGATGTGGCGCGAATAGCGCAGCAGCTGGGTGTCGTCCAAGATCGGATCCGAAAACTCAGTTTTCTTTCTTCTCTTCGGTGCGCACCGTCTGGGTCTTGCTGACCATCACCGGACGGCCCTTGAGCTGGTTGAGCGCCTGTTGCAGCTGGAAATCTTTGTCGCTGCCGAACTCGGGCACCAGCCGCTGGCCAGGATTCTTCTTGGCTTCTTCCTCCAGCCGCTTGCGGGCCTGCTCACGCTCCTGTTCACGTGCCTGCTCGGCGGCGCGGTCGGCGTCGGTCATGCCCCCCGCTGCCTTGTCGTCCCTGCCGTTGCCCAGGTGCTTGGTCAGGTCGGCCTCGCGGGTGCGCAGGGCTGCAAACACATTGCCTTCCGGCGTCTCGTCCACCATCACGTCGGGCACGATGCCTTTGGCCTGGATGGTGTTGCCGCTGGGCGTGTAGTAGCGTGCGGTGGTGAGCTTGATGCCGGTGTCCGGCCCCAGCGGCCGTACCGTCTGCACCGAGCCCTTGCCAAAGGTCTGGCTGCCCATGAGGGTGGCGCGCTTGTGGTCCTGCAGGGCGCCCGCCACGATCTCGCTGGCCGAGGCCGAGCCTTCGTTGACCAGCACCACCAGCGGCACGGTCTTGAGCGCGCCGTTGGTGGCTCGGGTCAGGCGCTCGATCGGGTCGGTACCGCCACGGCGCAGGTAATGTTGAGGTGCGGTGGTGTAGGTGAACTTGCTCTCGGCGAGCTGGCCGTTGGTCGACACCACGGTGACGTTCGCGGGCAGGAAGGCGGCGGAGAGCGCCACGGCGGCGTCGAGCAGACCGCCCGGATCGTTGCGCAGATCCAGCACCAAGCCTTTGAGCTTGGGATCTTGCTTGTACAGCTCTTCGACCTTGCGCGCGAAGTCCTCCACCGTGCGGTCCTGGAACTGTGACACCCTCACCCAGCCGTAGCCGGGTTCGACCATGCGCGCCTTCACGCTCTGGGTCTTGATTTCCTCGCGGGTGATCGTCACCGGAAAGCTGCGGTTCTCGTCCCGGCGGAAAATGGTCAGCAACACCTTGGTGCGCGGCTCGCCACGCATGAGCTTGACGGCCTCGTTGATCGTCAGCCCTTTCACCGCCGTGTCGTCGATCTTGGTGATCAGGTCGTTGGTCTTGAGGCCGGCGCGGAAAGCGGGTGAGTCTTCGATGGGGGACACCACCTTGACCAGGCCGTCTTCCATGGTGATCTCGATGCCCACGCCGACGAAACGGCCGCTGGTGCCTTCGCGGAATTCCTTGAAGGACTTTTTGTCGAAGTACTGGGAGTGCGGGTCGAGGCTGGCGACCATGCCCGAGATGGCTTCAGAGATCAGCTTTTTCTCGTCCACCGGCTCGACGTAGTCGGTCTTGACCATGCCGAACACCGCGGCGAGCTGTTGCAGCTCTTCAAGCGGCAGGGGCGCCAGCGTGCCCCGGGCCACTGCCTGGAACTGCACCGTGGTCAGTGCCCCGGCCACCGCTCCGATGGCCACCCAACCGGCAATCTTCATTTTCTGACCCATCTGATTCCCCATTTCAACAGCCCACCAGGGGCCACAGCACAGCCGCTGCGACCCAATATACCCCTTTGGACGGCATTGCCGCGTTTCGGTTCCAGAAAGTGTCCGGTGGTGTCAGGCTTTGCCCTGGTTGGCCACGGCCGCAGCCGCCCGGGCGGCTGCTTCTGCATCACCCAGGTAGTAGGAACGGATCGGCCGCAGGCTGGCGTCCAGTTCGTAGACCAGCGGGATGCCGTTGGGGATGTTCAGGTTCACGATGTCGGCATCCGAAATGCCGTCGAGGTACTTCACCATGGCGCGGATGCTGTTGCCGTGGGCGGCGATCACCACCCGCTGCCCGCTCTGGATCGATGGCGCCAGCACCTCGTTCCAGAACGGCATGACGCGGGCCACGGTGTCCTTCAGGCATTCCGTCAGCGGCACCTGCCCGGGCTGCAGGCGGGCGTAGCGGCGGTCGCCACGCTCGCTGCGCGGGTCGCTGGCCTCCAGCGCCGGCGGCGGGGTGTCGTAACTGCGGCGCCACACCAGCACCTGCGCATCGCCGTACTGTTTGGCCATGTCGGCCTTGTTCAGTCCCTGCAGGCCACCGTAGTGGCGCTCGTTGAGGCGCCAGTCTTTCACCACCGGCAGCCAGGCGCGGTCCATCTCGTCCAGGCAGTAGTTCAGCGTGTGGATGGCACGCTTGAGCACCGAGGTGTAGGCGATGTCGAACTCGTAGCCTTCGGCCTTGAGCAGTTTGCCGGCCGACATGGCCTGCGAGACGCCGGTGGGCGTGAGTTCCACGTCGGTCCAGCCGGTGAAGCGGTTTTCAAGGTTCCAGGTGGATTCGCCGTGGCGGATCAGGACGAGTTTGTGCATGGGGATGAAGGTGCGTTGAATGCGGAAGCCCGGCTTTTTCGAACAGCGGTCCAGGCCATTGCCAGCGTCGGCCAGCCATGCATTCTAAAATCCCGGGATTAACAGAAAGGCTTCCCCTGTGAGTTTCTTTATCGAAAACTGGACCCTCTTCGCGGTGGCCATCGCGTCGGGCGGCATGTTGTTGTGGCCCGCACTGGCCGGCAGTGCCGGCGCTGGCTCGCTCAATGCCAACCAGGTTGTGCAGTTGATCAACCGCGACAAGGCCATGGTGGTGGATGTGTGCAGCGCCGAGGAATTCGCGTCTGGCCATGTGATCGGCGCCAAGAACGTGCCACTGGACGAATTGGAAACCAAACTGCCTGGGCTGCTGAAAAACAAGGCCACGCCGGTGATCCTGGTCTGTGCCTCGGGCATGCGTTCGCGCCGTGCGGTCGCCATCGCCAAGAAGCTGGGTTATGAGAACAGCCACTCGCTCACGGGTGGCATGGGCGCCTGGCGGTCGGCCAGCCTGCCGGTGGAGAAGTGATTCCCCCCTGCGCCGCTGCGCGGCTTCCCCCCAGGGGGACCACGCCCTTGGACCGGCGGAGCCGGATCCTTGGCGTGTGCTGGTTATCGGTCACGCGCTGCGGTGATGTGTCGTGTTTGTGTGAGGAGATTTGAATTGGCCCACGTGAAAATTTATTCCAGCGACTACTGCCCCTACTGCACCCGCGCCAAGGCTTTGTTGCAGCAGCGCGGCGTGACCGATTACGAGGAAATCGTGGTCGATGGCAAGCCCGATGTGCGCGCCCAGATGGCGCAGTTGGCGGGCCGCACCAGCGTGCCGCAGATCTTCATCGGCGGCCAGCATGTGGGCGGATGCGACGACCTGCACGCGTTGGACCGCAAGGGCGGCTTGGTGCCCCTGCTGCAGGCCTGAGCTGCGTCCCCGCCGAGGGAGCGAGTGCGCGCGCAGTGCTGAGATAATCCGTACCAGCGCCCGCTGCGGGAAGGGTTTCCCGGGCGGGTTTTGTTTTGCAAGAACCCTTTTGAAAGCACCACATGGCCGATCAAGATCCCACCTTCCAGATCCAGCGCATCTACCTCAAGGAAGCCTCGCTGGAGCAGCCCAACTCGCCCGGCATTCTGCTGGAGCAAGAGCAGCCCTCGGTGGACATCCAGCTCGGCGTGGAAGCCAACCCGGCCGCTGACGGTGTGTACGAGGTCAGCGTCACCGCCACGGTGACCACCAAGATCAAGGACAAGACCGTGTTCCTCGTCGAGGCCAAGCAGGCGGGTATTTTTGAAATCCGCAACCTGCCTCAGGAACAGATGGGCCCGATCATGGGCATTGCCTGCCCGCAGATCGTCTACCCCTACCTGCGGGGCAACGTCGCCGATCTGATCCAGCGCGCCGGCTTCCCGCCGGTGCACCTGGCGGAAATCAACTTCCAGGCCATGTACGACCAGCAGCAGGCGCAGGCCGCCGGCGAAGCCTCGCCCATCCTCACGCAATAAGCCGCTCGACTGGCAGTCAGCCGGGCCAGCCGCACCAGGTCAGCCTCTGGGCTCGCGATGCGCAGCAGGTGGCCGACATGCGCCATGCACGCGTCAACCAGCGCTACCTCCCGGGCATCGAGCTGCCGTCTGCCCTGCAGTTGCTGGGAGGCGACGGCTCCTGGCCAAGGGATGTCGACCTCGTGGTGGTGGCCACGCCCATGGCCGCCTTGCGCGGCATGCTGGAACAACTGGCCAGCGCAACAGCGCCCGTGGCCTGGTTGTGCAAAGGCTTTGAGGCGCCGCGCCCAGGATCGGATGCGCCGGGTCTTCTGGGCCATGAGATTCGTGCCGAGGTGGCGCCCCGATTGCAGGCGGGCGTGCTCAGCGGCCCCAGCTTTGCACAGGAGGTGGCGCGCGGCCAACCCTCGGCCTTGGTGGCTGCCAGCGAGCACCCCGTCGTGCGCGAGGTGTTGGTGGCCGCCTTCCACAGCCCGACCTTGCGGGTCTATGCGAACGACGACATCGTTGGCGTTGAGGTGGGCGGTGCGGTGAAGAACGTGCTGTCCATTGCCACCGGCCTGTGCGACGGCCTGAACCTCGGCTTGAACGCGCGCGCCGCGCTCATCACGCGCGGGCTGGCCGAGATGACGCGACTCGGGCTGGCACTGGGTGCACGGGCCGAGACCTTCATGGGGCTGTCGGGCCTCGGCGACCTGGTGCTGACCGCCACCGGTGACCTGTCGCGCAACCGCAAGGTGGGGCAATTGCTGGCCCAGGGCATGAGTCTGGATCAGGCGGTGGCTTCGCTCGGTCATGTGGCCGAGGGGGTTTACAGCGCCAGGACCGTGGTGCAACGCGCCCGTGTGCTCGGCATTGAAATGCCCATCAGCGAAGCCGTGGTGGCTTTGCTGGAAGGGCATCTGCGGCCCGCACAGGCGGTGGCGGCCTTGATGGGACGCGATCCGAAGGACGAAGCCCTCTGATTTACTGTGGCAGATCCTCCGCCACACGGCTGGCGCGCGGACCGTTTAGTCCAGGATGCGGTGGAACCGGCTTCGCCGGGCCACTCGCATCGCCCCCTTGAGGGGGTGACGGGCGAAGCCCGGCGCAGGGGTAGGCCTAAATCTCGAAGTTGTCGATCAGGCGCGTGTTGCCCAGCCGCGCTGCACCCAGCACGACCAGCGACTGCGCCTCGATGGCGTCTTGCGCCGTGGGGGGCTGCAAGTCCGAGCGCCTGCGCACCGTCAGGTAGTCGGGCTGCCAGCCGCGCAGCGCCAGCGCACGCACGGCCTTCGATTCCAGGGCTTCTCGCTTCTCGGGCAGCGAACCCGCGGCGGCCAGCGCATCACGCGCCAGGGCTCTCAAGGACAGCGACAGTTGCACCGCTTCGGTCCGTTCCGTCTCGCTCAGGTAGGCGTTGCGCGAACTCAAGGCCAGGCCATCGGCAGCGCGCTGGGTTTCGCCGGAGACGATGTGAATCGGCATCGCGAACTGCTGCACCATGCGGCGGATCACCATCTGCTGTTGGTAGTCCTTCTTGCCAAACAGGGCATAGCGTGGACCCTTGGCCTCGGAAAAGACGCACTGGAACAGCTTCATCACGACGGTGCTCACGCCGATGAAAAAGCCGGGTCGAAAGTGCCCTTCCAGGATGTCGGCCAGATCGGAGGGGGGTTGTACCTTGTAGACCTGCGGGTCGGGGTACAGCTCTTTCTCCGGCGGTGCAAAGACCACGTCACAACCCGCCTGTGCCAGCCGGTCGCAATCCGCCTGCAGGGTGCGCGGATAGGTGTCGAAGTCTTCGTGCGGCGCGAACTGCAGGCGGTTGACAAAGATGCTGGAGACCGTCACGTCGCCCAGCGGTTTTCCAGTGCGCACCAAGGCCAGATGCCCGTCGTGCAGGTTGCCCATGGTGGGCACGAACACCGGGGAAGTGAAGGGTCGCAGCGCCGTGCGCAGGTCTTCGATGGTGTGGACGAGTTGCATGAGGTGGTCCGAGGGGGATTTGCCGGGGAACACCGCCGGGCTGGCTTTGCCAGACGGCTGGTGTTGCCCCCTTGAGGGGGTAGCGCCAAAGGCGCTGCGGGAGTGGTCCGTGTCTACCAGGCGTGAACCGTGTCGTCCGGGAAGCTGCCGTTCTTCACGGCGGCCACGTAGGCTTCCATGGCTTCGCGAACGCTGCTCGCACCGTCCATGAAGTTGCGCACGAACTTGGGGTTCTTGCCCAGGTTGATGCCCAGCATGTCGTGCATGACCAGCACCTGGCCTGCCGTGCCTTTGCCCGCACCGATACCGATGGTGTGGCAGGTCTTGAGTTCGGTGGTGATCTCGGCCGACAGCGCAGCCGGCACCATCTCCAGCACCAGCATGTTGGCGCCCGCTTCCTGCAATTCGGCGGCGTGTCGGCGCAGCAGCATGGCGGCGTTGTCGCCCCGGCCTTGCACCCGGTAGCCGCCCAAAGCGTGCACAGTTTGTGGCGTGAGCCCCAGGTGGGCGCAGACCGGAATGCCGCGCTCGACCAGGAAGCGCACGGTGTCGGCGGTCCAGCCACCGCCTTCGAGTTTGACCATGTGGGCACCCGCGCGCATGAGCACGGCGGCGCTGTGCAGCGCCTGTTCTTTCGATTCGTGGTAACTGCCGAACGGCAGGTCGCCGATCACCCAGGCGGTGGCTTGCACGCGCTGCAGGCCGCGCACCACGCTTTCGGTGTGGTAGCGCATGGTGTCCAGGGTCACCCCGGTGGTGCTGGAGAGGCCCTGGCACACCATGCCCAGCGAATCACCCACCAGGATGCATTCCACGCCAGCGGCGTCGGCCACGGCGGCGAAGGTGGCGTCGTAGGCGGTGAGCATGGTGATCTTTTCGCCGCGTTCGCGCATCTCCTGCATTCTCGGCAGGCTCACCGGTTTGCGTTGCGGCATGGGTGACGCCGAGGGCAGGGTGCCGTAGGGCGTGCCGTTGGGAGGGCTGGCGGGCGTGGCTTGTCTCATGGAGTATCCCCTGTGGCGCGGGCTGCGGATGGGGGGCACTATATTCGATCCCGTTATGCTTGACGCCCATGAAACACCTGTCTGAATTCGACGCGACCGATCTGGCCGAGCTGGCCCGTGTCGACGTGGCGCGCGCGCTCGCCGAAGACGTGGGCAGCGGCGACCTGACCGCCGCATTGGTGGACCGCGCGCGGGGCGCACGGGCACGCATCCTGGCGCGTGAGTCGGCGGTGATTTGTGGCGCGCCTTGGGTAGAGGCTGCGGTGCTGGCCTGCGATCCGGCGGCTCGTCTGACCTGGCACGTGGCCGAGGGTCAGCGTTGCGAGGCCGACCAGGTGGTGCTGGAGATCGAGGGCAACGCCCAGGCGCTGTTGACCGCAGAACGCACGGCGCTCAATTTCCTGCAACTGCTGTCGGCGGTGGCCACCAAGACCGCGGTGTTCGTCGATGCGGTCCAAGGCACGCGCGCGGCGATTGTGGACACCCGCAAGACCTTGCCCGGGCTGCGGCTGGCGCAGAAGTACGCGGTGAAAACCGGGGGTGGCGTGAACCACCGCATCGGCTTGTACGACGCGGTGCTGATCAAGGAAAACCACATCGCTGCCGCCGGTGGTGTGGCGGCGGTGTTGCAGCGGGTGCAGTCCACGGCATCGAAAGCCCGATTTGTGGAGATCGAGGTCGAGACGCTGGAGCAACTGAACGAAGCGCTGGATGGAGGCGCAACCATGATCCTGCTGGACAATATGGACGTTCCGACGTTGAAGGAGGCCGTCCGTCGCAACGCGGGCAGGGCGGTTCTGGAAATTTCGGGTGGCGTGAACCTTCAGACCGTGCGGACCCTTGCAGAAACCGGCGTGGACCGCATCTCCATTGGGGCTTTGACCAAAGACGTCAAGGCAGTTGATTTTTCGATGCGGTGTCAGGCGCTCTGACAACGCATCCGTCCTGAGAAGGCAGGCCAGGCCTCCATGAAGATCTCTGAAACCAGCACCGCTTCAGCGGGCGACGCCGTCATCGACGTCGAATACGAGCAGCCGGCATGCCCGACGCAGCACGCCTGGGCCCGCGTTCCGGTCGAACCCGGCCCCAAGCAGCGCGCGGCGTTGATGGAGCGGATCCGCCGACTGCTCAAGGAACGCAACGCGGTGATGGTGTCGCACTACTACGTGCACCCCGACCTGCAGGACCTGGCCATCGAGACCGGGGGCATCGTCAGCGATTCGCTGGAGATGGCGCGCTTCGGGCGCGACCACGCCGCCACCACGCTTGTGGTGTCCGGCGTTCGCTTCATGGGCGAGACCGCCAAGATCCTCAGTCCGGAAAAAACCGTGCTCATGCCCGATCTGGACGCCAACTGTTCGCTCGACCTGGGCTGCCCCATCGACGAATTCAGCGCGTTCTGCGACCAGCACCCCGACCGCACCGTGGTGGTGTACGCCAACACCAGCGCGGCGGTGAAAGCGCGCTCGGACTGGCTGGTCACCTCCAGTTGCGCGCTGGACATCGTCAAGGCGCTCAAGGACAAGGGGCACAAGATCCTGTGGGCACCCGATCGACACCTGGGCAATTACATCCAGCGCGAGACCGGTGCCGACATGGTGATGTGGAACGGCTCGTGCATCGTGCACAACGAGTTCAAGGCCTTCGAGCTGGCCGAGCTCAAGAAAGAGCGCCCGACGGCCAAGGTGCTGGTGCACCCGGAAAGCCCGGCCGATGTGATCGCCATGGCCGACGCCGTGGGCTCCACCTCCGCCATCCTCAAGGCGGCGCGCGAGATGGACGCGACCGAGTTCATCGTGGCCACCGACAACGGCATGATGCACGTGTTGCGCCAGCAAAACCCGGGCAAGGTGTTCATCGAGGCGCCGACGTCGGGCAACAGCGCCACCTGCAAGAGCTGCGCGCATTGCCCGTGGATGGCCATGAACGGGCTGGCCGGCGTGGCGCGTGTGCTGGAGACCGGGCTCAACGAGATCCATGTCGATCCCGCCCTGATTCCCAGGGCCCGCAAGCCGGTGGACCGCATGCTGGCCTACACGGCTGCGCACAAGGCGGGCCAGGACGCGGGTGCGCTGGTGCCCAACATCGGCGCTGCGTAGCCAAGTCCGGTTGGGGTCGACGGTCTCCGGGCCGATCGGCTTATGCCCGCCAGGGCATGCCCCCTGTGGCTCTTGCAGGTGGGTGCTGCGAGACCTCGCCCGCATTTGCTCAGCGTTTCAGTCAGACATTTCTTGACGGCCAAAGGTCTGTGGCGATACCATTAATCGTTTCTCAATAGAAACGAAGTTTCATCAATGAAACATATCCACCTGTTTATGAGCACCGAAGCGACCGCATCGGCCGAAGCCCGGGGCCTGGCGCCAGCGTTGTCCGCGTGGCCCAGCGCAACATCCGGCTGTCTGCCTGGCGTGCCGAGCAACCCGCTCGACCATCCGCTGGCGAAAATCAAGCGCTGACACCACGCAAGGACACCCACCCATGAGCATCCAGGGCATCGACCAGATCACCTTTGGCGCACAGGACCTGCCCACCTGCCGCCGCTTCTTTGCCGACTGGGGCCTCACGCTGGTGGACGAAGACCCGCAGCAACTGGTGTTCGAATCGCTTAACGGCTGCCAGGTGGTGGTGGCCCACAGCGACAAGCCCGGCCTGCCAGCGGGCGTGGAGCCCGACCCGACCCTGCGCGAGGTGGTCTGGGGTGTGGCCGATGCGGCCGCGCTGGACGCGGTCCGCGCCAGCTTGCAGGGCCAGCCCGGCCATGTGGACGATGGCCAGCGCGTCGGCTGCACAGACCCCAACGGTCTGGCGTTGCGGGTGCAGGTGACGCGCAAGCGCCCGGTGCAGCTGGAGTCCGCCGTGAGCAACACCTGGAGCGAGCGCAAGCGCATCAACCAGCCCGCGCCCGCCTACGACCGCGCCACCCCGGTGGAGGTGGGCCATGTGGTGTTTTTCGTCACCGACCTGGCCGCCACCACCCGTTTCTACGAGCAGCACCTGGGCTTTGTGGTGTCCGATCGCTACCCGGGTCGCGGGTCGTTCCTGCGCTGCGCGCCCGAGGGTGGCCACCACGATCTGTTCCTGCTGCAACCGCCCGAGCCGCGCAAGGGCCTGAACCATGTGGCTTTCAGCGTGCGCGACCTGCACGAGGTCATTGGCGGTGGATTGCACATGTCCCGTCAAGGCTGGAAGACCGAACTCGGCCCAGGCCGCCACCCGATCTCGTCGGCCCTGTTCTGGTACTTCGAAAGCCCGGCTGGCGCACTGGTGGAGTA
>JALOSH010000004.1 GCA_025458545.1 Hydrogenophaga sp. | reverse complement strand
GCTTTCGACTTTCTCCGCACCATGACCGTTTCCACCGCCACCCGCCCCGTTCGCTCGCAATACGAAGATTTCATGCGCCACGTGTACACGCACGGTGTGCACAAAGGCGACCGCACCGGCACCGGCACGCGCAGCGTGTTCGGCCACCAGATGCGCTTCGACCTGAGCGAAGGCTTTCCGCTGGTGACCACCAAGAAGGTCTTCCTCAAGGCCATCATCGTCGAGCTGCTCTGGTTCTTGCGCGGCGACTCCAATGTGAAATGGCTGCAGGAACGCGGCTGCACCATCTGGGACGAATGGGCGCGAGAAGACGGCGAACTGGGGCCGGTGTACGGCGTGCAGTGGCGCAACTGGCCCAAGCCGGGTGGCGGACATGTGGACCAGATCAGCGAAGTCGTCAAGCAGCTCAAGACCAACCCCGACAGCCGCCGCATCATCGTCAGCGCCTGGAACGTGGCCGACCTGGACCAGATGGCGCTCATGCCCTGCCACGCTTTCTTCCAGTTCTACGTGGCACCTGCCACCGAGCCCGGCGGCAAGGGCAAGCTCAGCTGCCAGCTCTACCAGCGCAGCGCCGACATTTTCCTGGGCGTGCCCTTCAACATCGCCAGCTATGCGCTGCTGACCCACATGCTGGCGCAGCAATGCGATCTGGACGTGGGCGACTTCATCTGGACCGGTGGCGACTGCCACATCTACAGCAACCACCACGACCAGGTGGAACTCCAGCTGAGCCGCCAGCCCTTCGCCTATCCGACGCTGAACATCCGGCGCAAACCCGATTCGATCTTCGACTACGCCTACGAGGACTTCGAGGTGCTCGGGTACGAATGCCACCCGGCGATCAAGGCGCCAGTTGCTGTTTGACTCCCTGGTGCGTTGCACCTACTTGCGAGGCATGAAGCTTCGCCATCCAGTGGCACCGCCGGGCTGGCTCTGCCAGCCGGCCAGTGCGCCTTGCAGGCCGCAGCCTCGCCAGAGGCAAGGCTTCTTCGGACTGTCCCAGCCTGCGCAGGCAGGCTGGGAGCCGCAGCCCTCAGCCCCCAGGGGAGTGACGCGAAGCGGCGCGGGGGGGTCACCTCCTTGATTTCCCGCCGCCAGCTCTGGGCGCTGCTGGCGCTCACGCTCATGTGGGGCGTCAACTGGCCCATGATGAAGCTCTCGCTGCAGCAGCTGTCGCCGCTGTACTTCCGGGCCATCACCATGCTGCTGGGCGCGGCCTGGCTGTTCCTGTTCGTGGCCGCGCGCGGTGAGCGCATGCGCCCGGCCGGGCGCGAGTGGCTGGCGATTGCCCTGCTCGGTCTGCCCAATGTGCTGGGCTGGCACACGCTGTCGATTCTGGGTGTGCAGGAACTGGCCTCGGGCCGGGCGGCCATCCTGGGCTTCACCATGCCGATCTTCACCGTGCTGATCGGCGCGGCGTTTTTCCGGGAACGCATCACACCGCGTGTCTGGCTGGCCCTGTTCTGCGTGAGTGTGGCCATCGGCTTGCTGCTGTGGCACGAGTTGCAACGCATCACTGGCCGCCCCACCGGCGTGGCCTGGATGCTGTCTGCAGCGGCGTGCTGGGCTCTGGGTACGCTGATGTTTCGCCGGGCCCAGCTGACGCTGTCCCCATTGGTGGTCACGGTCTGGATGCTGTTGCTGGGCAGCCTGGCGGTGTGGGTGCTGGCCGTGTGGCTGGAGCCGGTGCCGCAACCCGCCAGCTTCACCACCATGATGTGGGTCAGCCTGGCCTATGGCGTGTTCATCAACTACGGCTTCGCGCAACTGATCTGGTTCGGCATGGCGCGCGACCTTCCGCCCGCCACCAGCGCCATGAGCGTGATGGCGATCCCCCTGGTGGGCACGCTCAGTGCCACCTTCATCACCGGCGAGGTGCCCCACTGGCAGGACTGGCTGGCCATGGTGTTTGTGATGGTGGCCATTGCCAGCGTGCTGCTGCCCACCAGCGCCCTGCGGTGGCCACCCGCCAAGGCACAATCGCCCGATGTCTGAGACCACCGCGCCCGCCAAGCTCCATCTCATTTTCGCCCGCGCCGCCAACGGTGTGATCGGCCGGAACAACCAGTTGCCCTGGCACCTGCCGGAAGACCTGGCGCACTTCAAGCGCTCCACACTGGGCTGCCCGGTGATCATGGGCCGCAAGACCTGGGACTCGCTGCCGCCGAGGTTTCGCCCCTTGCCCGGTCGCCTCAACATTGTGGTCACACGCGATCCGACGTGGCAGGCCGATGGCGCTGCGGTGGCTCATTCGCTGCAGGCGGCGCGCGACCTGTGCCCACCCGGCAGCGACGCCTGGGTGATCGGCGGTGCCCAGATCTATGCGCAGGCGCTGCCGCTGGCCAGCTCCGTGGTGGTGACCGAGATCGCGCGGGACTTTGACGGCGATGCCTTCGCGCCCACGCTGGACGCCGGGTGGGCAGAAACCAGCCGCGAGAGCCATGTGGCGGCCAGTGGCCTGCCGTTTGCCTTCGTCAGTTATCGGCGCAAAGCCTGAGACGCTGGTCCGGCGCCGGTGTCGGCCGGGCTGCCCACATCCACCCTGGGTGTGATCAACCGGGCACGGTCGCCATTCACAAACTCCACCACGCTCCAGGCCGCGGCTGCACCAAAGCCCGCTGCATCGTGCAGCGGAACCCGCCATTCCCAGCCATGGCCGTCGTTCAGGCGCCCGGTGTTGCCCAGCAGATCGGGCCAGTTGCGACGTGTCACGGATTCACCGCGCGACATGACGGCGTCCAGCGTCAGGCAGGTCGCTTCTGCCCAGCGGAGCGACAGTGGCCGCAGGGTCTTGCCCGCATAGGGCTGAGCCTGCCACCACCGACTGCCCCCCGCTGGCGCGGGTGCCAAAGGTTCGGGCACCAGCCACCAGCCCGCTCCCGGTTGCCCAACACCTGCCCACCAAAGCGCCGGGCGTGCTGTGGTCACCTCTGGCGCGGACAACCGCTCCATGCGCAGCACCTGCCCACCTTGCTGCGCCACGGCCTGGGCGAGTGGGGCCAGCTCGCGCCAGCGGCGCTCACCCTCGCTGCCCAAGCCGGTCCACACCGGCAAGCTGCGCTCGCTGCCACGCTCCAGCCAGGCTTGCACCAGGGCAATGGCTCGCGCACGCTCACCGCCAAAGAGCCAGTGCGACGTGCCCACACCCTCCACAGGATCGGCGGTCAGGGGGAACAGCGCAGGCAAACCACCACCGCCCGCGCGCGGCTGCCAGCCGCGCCAGCTGGGCGCCAACACGGCCACCACCTCTGGCTTGCGGGCAAGTTGCTCCCATTGGTCCTGCGCCTGCGAGCGGGATTCGGCCACCCGGGTTTCCAGTCGGATGCGACCACCCAGACGCTCGCGCAGGCAACGCTGCAGGTTCGACAGCAGCTCGCGCTCCAGCAAAGGGGCGGCGCCGTCGTTCAGCTGCAAGAGCGCGAACACCGGCACCGCCTGGACGGGGGCCGCCGTGGCCAAGCCCGTCACATGGCTGGCCAGCGCTTGTAAAGCTTCGTCGCTCACATCAAAGCGGGGCATGGCATGGCTCAGGGGCTGACCCGAAGCACCCAGGCCCTGCCGCACCGCGCGCTCAAAGCGCTGGCTGGCTGCCGCGCGAATCTGGGGGTCGGCCGACGACCATTCGGGCCAGCGCAAGGGCGGAATGCCCTGGTAACCCTCACCGCCACCCTGCGCCTGCAGACCATGGCAATTGGCACAAGCCACGGCCGCACCGCGCAACACCCAGGACCCGTCTGCACCGGCGCGACCACTGAGCGGCTCGGCCAGCGCACCCACACGGTATTCGCCGCGCTCATAGAGGGCGAGTCCGCGCTCGCTGGCACACACAGCCCCCGCCACCGCGAGGCTCAACAGGGCCAGCACACCGGTGCGCACGATGCGCCGAGATCGCACCGCCGAGCCAGGGCCCAGGGTCATCCTGCGTCCATGAAACGCCCGAGCTGCTGCACCAGTGCCTGGGGCGATGCATCGGGCCGCAGCTTGCCCCAGCGGCCGGAGCGTGCGTTGCCGCCGATGAGCCCGGTCTGGTGGTCGTCAGGCTTGTCTGCCCACAGACCCAAGCGCTGCAACACGGTCTGTACGTCTTGGGGGGCGCCAGTGAGAAACCGCCAGCCGGGTCCATCGGCGCCCTGGCGCTGGGCAAAACGCTTGAGCTCGTCGGGTCCGTCGTTCAACGGATCGACGGTGATCGATAGAAACCAGATGTCCCGCCCGAAGCGATCACCCAGCGCATCGCGCGTGCGGGCCAGCTGCTGGGTGAGCAAGGGGCAGGCCGATGAACAGCCTGCAAAGGCCGTGTTGATCAACACGCTGCGCGGCGACAGCAGATCGGAATAGAAAGCGTAGGCCTGGCGGTCTTGGTCGGTCAGGCGGGTGTCGGTGAACCAGGCGCGTGCCTTCGCGCCACGTGCTGCAGCGTCGGCAGCCGACTGCGCCCGTGCCAGGCCAGTGCCCAGCAACGCCGCACCCGCCATGAAACCACCGCGCCACAACAGGGTGCGCCGAGAAAGAACCCAGTCGTTCATGTGCGCATCTCCTTCAGAATCGCGGCTTCCAGCTGGGCCATCGACGGGAAACCCACCAGCCGCTTGAGCGAATGGGGCTGGCCCACCAGCAAAAATGGGCTGTGATCGCTTGGCGCACCGCGGTCGGCGCCGAGAGAGTCGAGCACACGAAAGACCTGCCGTGCCTCACCGGTCAACCACCACCAGTGTGGCCCAGGCTCGAACGGTTTGGAAAACTCGGCCAGGCGCTTGGGATCGTCTGACAGCGGGTCGAGGGTGATGGAAATCAGCACCAGATCGCGTCCGAGCCGGGGCGCCAGCCGGGTCTGCAGCGCGCCGATCATGGCGGACTGCACGCCACAGAAACTGCTGCAACTGGTGAACACAAAATTCACCAGCGCTACCCGGTCGCGCCAGACGTCGCTGCGCAGCCGGGCGGGCTGCCCATCGCGATTCAGCAGGAGCGCGTCGGGCACCGGCGTGGCCTGGGCGCTGTGTGGCCAGGCGCTGGCGGCCCAGGCGGCGCCCAGCTGCAGCAAAGTCTGGCGCCGGGTGAAACCCGCAGCGGGCTGTGCATGCTTCACGATCCGCCTCCCTTTCGCAGGAAACTCACGTAGGGCCAACGGGCGCCGGACCCACGCGGTGGCACCGGGTGCACGTACCAGAGCCCTGGTGCCAGCGCAGGCACCTCGGCCACATAGCGACCCGGCCCAGCCTGCAGAGCCTGAACATCCCAACCGCCCTGCCCGGGCTGGAACAGTTTGAGCTGCAGGCTCGCCGGCTGTCGCTGCGCATCCACACCGCTCAGGCGCAGCACCAGCTGGGCAGAGCGGTCCGGCAGCGCCTCCCAGGCGAGCTGCCAGGCCAGATCGGCGCTGTGCAGCGGCTCGCTGAGGCTCAACGCCAGGCAGTGCCGGGTGCGAGGCGCATCGGTTGCAACCGCCAGCATCAGGTGCTGCACCTCGGGCAGGTTGAACTGCTGTTCAAACACACCGGGCGACACCTCGCGCAGGCCCCGCCGGGCCACACGCACCGCTCGCACCTCGTGCCCTCGGGCCGAGACACTGCCCGCTGCAGCGTTCATGCCCTCCATGTAGAAGTACACCGCGTTGTCGCCCGGGCTCGCCACAAAGCTGCCAGCACCGTCGGGCATGGCCACCAGCTGAGAGGCGATGGGCAAATTGGCGGTGCGCCCTGGCGGCCGCTCTCCCATGCCGATGCTCTGCAGGCGGGGCGTTTCCCCCAGCGAAGCCAGCGCCACCAGACTGATGGACTCGGTGTCCAGCGCGCGGATGTAGGCATACCCGCTGGTCATGGCCACGTCGAACGGGCGCCCCGAGACCGCCAGCCGATGGGCCACGCGCCAGACGGGCAGATCGACCACATGCACCGCGTGGGCCGCAGGGTTGGCCGCGAACAGCCAACGCCCGTCGGGCGAAATCGTCAAGGGTCCGATGCCGACCGAAAGCGCCAGATCGGGCTGTGGCTGACCCCGGTGATCAAATGCCAGCAGACGCCCCGAACGCGCTTCGCTCACCAGGAAGCGCCGTGCCGTCGCGTCAAACACCACCGCCAGCGGCAAGGCCCCAGCGGGCAGTTCGGCGCTGCGAACCACCTGCGCTGTGGTGGGGTCGATGAACAGCACACGACCGGTGTCTCGTTGGGTCACGGCCACCCAGCCAGCCGGGTCGAACGCCATGTCCAGGTGCCCCCGTCCCAGGGGTAGCCAGGTCGGGCGGTGCGGCGGCGCCACGGGGACAACGGCCAGTCCACCGGGCCCGCCGTCGGCACCGGACGCCACACCCACCCAGACCTGAGTCCCGTTTGGATGCACCCGAACCCGCCCCGGTGGGCCTGGCAGATCCACCTGTGCGGTCGTGCGCATGGCCATCAGATCGGCCACCGCCAGCTGGGAACGGCTGGGCACGCTGACGAACAGGCGGGTGTCGTCGGGCGTGCTGGCCCAGTCAAAGCCCGGGCCGGGCAACGACAGCGTGGCGCGCAGGCTGGTCTTGCCAGCCAGCTGGGTGCGGGGGTCGAGCACCGAGATGCTGGCGTCGGCATTGAGCGCAAGCACGTCGTAGCCGTTGAGGTCGGTCAGTGCCTGAGGATTGAGGCCACTGGCGCGCACATAACGATCAATGCGCTGGCGGCAGCGGTCGGCAGGTTCCCCTTGTGCAGCGGGCGTGGCCTTCGGGTCGCTGCCGTCGATCCACACACCGGGCAAGGCGCGGCGGATCGGGCTGCCGTCGGCCACGGAGTTCAGCGACACCCGAAGCCTGGCCTCGGCACCAGGCCGCAGTGCGCCGCCATCGGCCGATTGCAAATGCAGCTGCGCGCGCACCCCGTCCTGTTCAATCTGGCGCTCCCAAACACCGCCCAGAACATCTGCCGCGCCAGCCCCCGTACACCACAGGCTCAGAGCCAACAAGCCTGAGACCAGTCGACCCGGTCGGCTGGCACGAACGGCAGGAGGCAAACGCTGTGTCATACCGGGACTCTGTGTCACAGGCAACTGGTTCTAAGCCCTTTGCGCAGACTGACCGGCAACGCGCGGCCTTCAACCCGCATCAAAGCCCACAGGCCGCTGGTCACGCCAAATCCGCCGATGTCTCGCACCAGGTAATCACCCGGGACTCCCGCCCCTCCGCCCGCCGAAGGCAGCACCCAATCGAAATGGGCCATCGGGGCCAGGCTGTCCTGCGCACCCAGGGCCATGCCCAGGGCATTGCGTCCCAAGCATTTGCTGGGCGTGCCGTATTGCACCGGGGTGGTGGCACTTTGGTGCAAGCCACCCAAGGTGCCCAGCGCCAGGGTTTTCTCGGCCAGGTAAGGATCGCGCTGCCAGACGTGGCCGTGCAACACAGAGGTGGTACCGCGCCCGACGCCCGTGGGCAGCAGGTTGCGCATGCGCACCTCGGTGTGGGGGCGCACTTTGAAGATGGGTGTGTACGGCTCACCCAAGGGAGCAGACGTGCTGGTCGACGGCTGGGTTGAGTTGGTGAGGCAACAGCGATTACTGAATCCCTGATACGCATATTTCAAAGCACCCATGCCTTCACCGCGCGACGACGGGTTGCTCATGCTCGGTCCGTGACCGAAGGGGGCCGACGGCTCCAGCCCGAAGCGGAACCACATCGGTTCGCTCCCGTAGTTGATGGCCATCTGACCGGCGTCGTGCGCGTCTTCGGGCGCGATGCGGTCTTGCGGAGGGTCTTCGGCGGTGGCCCGTTCGGCGGCCAACGAGCCGACCGCGCCGAAGTGACCATTGGCCGGAAACTGGCCATAGCGCATGTTCAGCCCCTTCTGGTGCACAGCCACCAGGTCGCGGAAAAAGCGCCAGTCCTTGGGCTGTTGCCCACTGAGCGAACTGGGGTAGAGCACACTGGCTGTGGCCCGGCTGGCCCGCACCGCACCGGGTGCCGGCCCCGGGTTTTGCCGGTCCAGCGCGGTGTCGTCGATGGTCTCCCACCAGAAGCTCTTTTCCGGTTCGACCACCAGCGCACCGATCGCCGCCTTTTGCCCCTGCTTGATGCGGTCCGGTGGCGCCAGGTTGGTGCCACCAAACTCGATACCGACAAACCGACACATGGCACTGGGCGAAACCAACTGGGTGGTGGTTTCAGAGAGCTCTACCAAGTCCTTGCGAGGCCGGTACCAGCGAAAGGCCTGTTCAAAATCAGCCCCGCCAAAGGCGTCGGCGTCCAAGCCTGGAACGAGAAACGCCACGCTCGCCGCCAGGTCGTTGGCCAGCTTCTGCTGTCGCTCGGAATCGAGGAACGAGTTGGCGTAAACCGACTTGATCGCCTCTCCCAACGGAGCGCGCAGATCGTTGGCGCAAGTCTGTCGGCGTTGAAGCGCCCCGATGCTGCTGAAAGCAGCGGTGTCTGGGTACACCGGCGCCATGTCGGAAGCACCAAATGGCAGCAACCGGGGATCGTTGAGGCGCAAAAAGCCCAACGCGTCATCGGGAACAGAAACATTCAGCGGCTGGCCCTGGGTGGCTTGCTCCATGCAACGTGCGACCACAGGCTGGTCCATCAGCTGCTTCCAGACTCGCAACAACAGACTGTCGAACTCGGTGGTTCGCACGCCGGACGGTGGCGCCACCATGGCCAACACCGAGCCGCTCAGCTGCGGTTGCAGGCGCCGCAATGTCGCCAAGGTGCCGCTGTCCAACTGCAGCGGACGCGGGACCACCGTGAGCCCTCCCAGCGTCAGACGAGCGTCCACCGATGCGGGCAGCGGCCGGTCGATGGGTGGCGGTGAGAGCAGGTTCTGCAGCCGTGTGAGGAGCACATCGGGGGTGAACAACTGGTTGGGCGGGCGCAGGCGACGCAAACCCTCTGGGGTTTCTCGCAGCTGATCGCGCAATTGGTTGATCAGGTCGAAGCCGCCCACCAGTCCGGCAGAAAAATCGCACACGTTTGCGCTCGCCGGACCATCCCCGTATTGAAGCCCACCGGCGTACCACTTGTAGACGATGGAGTGTCCAGGTTCCACCACCGACGGGTTGTTGACACCCACCACGTTGCCGTCGAACAACTGCACGTCGTATTGCAACATTTGAGGATGCAGCCCGATGTGGCGTGAGGCACGCACATGGTTGTTGTTGAACGAGGTGAACTGTGAGCTGCCGCTGCCTTCGTCGCGCGGCATCAGCATGCCCAGCGTGGTGAAGCCGGGCAACTCGGGCATCGGCCCCTGGTGAAGCGTGGGCAACTTGTTTTCAAGCAGCACCTGCACACAATCCCCTGCGGCTGCGCGCAGAACGATGGGCTCAACCGGTGCGTTCGCCTTGAGCTGCTGGGTGGCCGGATCGATGTCGGACTTGCGCACCACCAGGATGGCCGTGGGGTCGTGCAACGGACCGAACCCAAAGCGACGCGTTTCTTTAAGAGTGCCAGGCACTTCGACCACCCGCGTGCTGGGATCGTCTTCCTCATGGAACACGTTGAGCGTGATCTCGGTCGTTCGAGGGTTGTACACCAGCGTCCCGCCCTGGGCATCAAGTCCGCGCGAGCGTGGCAGCGTGATGTTGGCCGCTGCGGGCAACAGGCGGTTGGCCAGCCCGGCCACCAAGTGGTATTGCCTCAGCGGAGCACCGGCTGGGCAATCGTTTTGCCTCATGCCTTTGTCTTGCGGCGCCAGCACGATGGGGCGCGGCGGCAGACTGGGATCTTTCAAGTTGGGCAACAGCACCAGCTGGTCTTGATCGTCGCGAAACATCTTGTCCTTGTCGCGCCCTGGATCACGCCGCTGCAAGGTCCGAACCACGCCCCAGACACCGTTCCAAAGACCATCCTGGCTGGTGTCCACGGCATACAGGCGATCGGTTGCGTTCACGTTCCCATCTTCACCGTGGTCGGTGATGCGCATGGCCATGGTGAACTGTTCAGAGAGCCCGATGTTCTGCCCGCCACGCCAGCCCGATTGCGGTGCCTGGCCGTAGCCGCTGCCCGCCTGAAGCCATTTCAGCCCGTTGATGGCAGCGCTGTGTTCGTGCTCATGGGAACCGGCCTGGATCTTGATGCGCACCAGATCACCCGAGTAGGCGCGCAGGATGGGTGTGAATGGATCGCCAGCGCGCACGTCATGGGTCAGCGGGGCATAGGTGGTGCTGCCGGTGGCAGAGTTGAGCGAGTTGATCGCGCGGTCGGTCCGGGTCTGCATCGCAAACGCCAGATCGCCTGCGCGCCCGGCTGACTGATGCTTGCTGGAAGGATCAAACACCCGAGCCGCTATCGGCTCCTGCCGGTAGTTGACCACCATGGTCCCGACATCGTCGGCGGAGATGATCTCGGGACACGGTCTGGGTACATGAGCGGGTGTCCTGCCCACGGTATCGGTCAAGACCCTGCTTCCCCTCATCTTCTTGATGCGGACGTCTTCCCCCTGACCCGGGCAGTTTGCATCCAGCGCGATCACATCGGGCCACTGCGGCTTGGCGGGCTGACGGAAAGAGGGTGTGATCGCCTTTCTGAACGATTGCGCATCGGCGGCGGTCACGACACCCAGCTCGTTGACGCCACGAAACTCTCCCTTGCGGTAGGCATGCTGGAAGTCGCCGAACTGCAGAAAGAACTCGCGGTGCGGTTCGTGCTCCTTGGCGTCTTTGGTGAAGATCACCGCCTGCCAGGTGGTGGGACCACCATCGCAACGCCGCCCGTTCCAGGTGTTGGGGTCCAGGTCGTTGCAGGCCACCGCATCGCGGTCGTAGAGCAACTCGCCGCTTTCGTTGTGCACCCAGGTCGAGGCGGGTGGCTCGGTGAGCATGGTGGCGTACAGGCCCACCTGCTGGTGCGTCGACGGGCCCAAGTGATCATGCGTGAAGGTGATGCCCAGTCCACGGTGCTGGTGCTCTTTGTTGACGATGGGATCTGAGAACCAGCGCTGGATGGTGGTGCGCGCCCCGAGCCAGTCGCATTTGCCGGGAAGCGCCAGCCCCGCCTCGTCTTTGTTGTGGAAGGCCTTGTAGCCTTTCTCTTCCCAGAGCTTCTCGCAGTTGTCGAGCTGGAACGGCCCACCCCGCCCAAAGTAGTAGTGAGCCCTGGGCTTGAGATGGGCATTCAGCGCCACCGCGGGTGCCGCTGCGTTGTGTGCCGCTTGGCCGGGTGCGTAGGGGTTGGGCACGGCGGCAGCGCCCGCACCGTCGTTCCAGCTGTTGATGGCCTTGATGCGGCTGCGCACCATGCCTGGGGAAAACGTACCGTCCTCGTAGTTCCAGCCGTTGGCCGAACCGTCGGCAGAAGGCAAATCCCACTTCGGCAGATGGATGTGCTGCCCAATCACGTCGGTGGGCGTCTTGACCTGGTAGTCGTCCATCTCAAACTCTTTGGGCACCAGGTTGGTGTGCAGGTAGCGCGCGCAATCGAAGGTGTTCATGCGCAGCACCATGGGCTCGGGTGGGCGGGGCTTGTCGGCACTGGCAGCGCGGGGCTTGAAGCTGGTGAGCAAGGTGGCGTCCACGTCTTCCCACAGCGTGAGGATGCGCTGCTGCGGGTAGTGATCACCGAGCTTGTTGAAGGTCACATCCAGCTGGACGTTGGCACCCTTGTAGATCCGAGGCGTGTCGGCATTGAAGGGGCTGCTGCCCAGGTTGGCCAGCCCTTGGGCGCCAAAGAACTCAGGCCGTTGATCGGCCGTCAGGCGGCGGCGTCGGTCGTCGATGCAAGGATCGAAAAATGGTGCGCCGGGCGTGGGCTTGGCGCCGTTGGTTTCAAATGCTGCGGCGAACACGCCGCCCGATGGCAACACGGCATGGCTGGCATGGGAACGTTGCGCATGGAACTTCATGGCCACCTGCTCCATGTCGGTGCCAGCCTCAGGGAAATACCGGGGCTTGACCTTGATCTCGTGCTTTTCAGCGTTGAGCCGGGTGAAGGTGCCATGTGCCTCGCTGCCCGCCGAAACCCCTTCGACGGTGTGGCGCGGCAGGCCACCATCGAAGCCACCGACGGCGGCGTCCATGTCCAGCGGCGGTGTCGGAGGACGCGATCCCACGGTGTCCTCGATGCCAGCGATCCAGAACGGAAAGCCCGGATTGCGACTGCGGTCGATCACCTTGGCCAGCGACCCGACCGGCCGACCGTCAGGCAGCTTCCTCGGGTTGGCCACGACCTCGACTTGGGCAGGCATGAGCGCCATGGCCTTGCCAGGCAGCGGCACGATGGCCGGTATCGGTGTACCGGCGACCAGCTCGCCATCGGGCAGCGCCCGCGCGCCCTTGGCCGGGGTGCCATCGGCCAACGCATAGGGCTTGTTGTGCATGCGCTCAGGACCCTGGCTCACCTGCAGCTGTGTGCCCAGTTCAAACGTGTCGTGGATGCGCCAGAGGTACCACATACCCTGGGCAAAATGCGGGTAGTAGTGGCAGTGGAACACCGCATCGCCAGCGCTCTTGTTGCGGTTGCCCGACCCACCAAAGGCGATCTCGTAGGTGTAACCCGAACCGGGCCCGATGGCCTGAGCATCGATGTAGTTGGAGTTGTCGTCGTTCGGATTGAACAGCCACTGGTGGTTGTGCAGGTGGAAGATGTGCTGCTCTTTGCCCGTGTGCACATTGCGGAACTTCACGAAGTCGCCCAGGTAGCTGTGGTGCACGTTGGCGGGGTCGTGCGGGTAATACGTCTTGCTGGCCTTGGGCCCCAACCGTTTTTCATCCACAGGGAGACTGGCGTCCTTGTCCTTGAGTGCCTTGATCATCTCTTCGGTCACACCGACCAGATCGGGCAACGGCAGGTCGTTGGCGGGCACCACCTGCTCCAAACCGATGTTCGCTGGACGATCCACCAGCAAAGCCGGATCGCCAACGGTGAAAGACGAGAGGAAGAACTCTTCAAACGCACAATCGACACAATCGTGCATCGGTCCAACGCCCAGGCGGTTGGCGATCACCTCGGCACCGACGCCACCCGATCCGTAATTGATCATGAAAGCGTCGCGCACACCGTGCAGTGTGTGGCCCAGCACCGGGTGTTCGAACAGACCCGGAAAGGCCTGCGCGGCCGCGTTCTCGTCGTGGAAGACCGACACAAACTCGCGAAAGGCCTCCAGCCGGTTCGGCAAGGTCGGGTTGCGCACGCCGGTGCTCTCCAGCGGGTAGGTGGACTTCGGGAAACTGCCATCCTTTTCCGGGCCCATCACGATGGCGTTGATATCGCCATGCACCAACCGACGCACGCCGTTGGCTTCCGTTTTGATCATGTTCAGAACCGGCAGACCGGTCTTGCCTTCAGCCAACCAGGGCGCCACAGCCGGGTACACCGCTTCGTAGTTGACCAGCGGCTGCCCCGCCGGGGTGCAGGCCAGTGCCGCATCGTGCGCGCAAGCCTGGAGCGTCTGCCCGGCCAGCGCCGGGTCGGTGAGGCGGCGCGTGGCCAGGCGCAACTCTTCCTCGGTCACCTGGGCGCGGTAGGCGCGGCCTCTGACTGGTTGCACCGCGACGACACCAAACAGGCCGGTGCCACTGCTGCCCGCCGTGCCTTCGCCACCGAAGGCCGCTCCTGGGTTGGTGACCAGGAAAGTGCCCTCCTCCTTGGCCTGAAAGGTGTACTGGCGGGTTTGTCCGGGTGAAGCCAGCGAGCCGATGTTTTTGCCGGCATAAGAGGCGTCCGACGCGATCGAGCCCACCAGCTCCAGGCCGTTGGGGTGAAAGCCCACCAGGCGGCTGGCCACCTGGTCGTCGATGTCCATGTTCGGGTCGCGCGAACGCTGGTCCATCGGATGCCCGACTGGCAGCAACTCGGGCTCTGCCTTGTGGGCCTCGAAAGGGTTTGAAGTGCCCGTGAGCAAGTTGGTGAAATTCACCTGCAGGCATTCGCCCGCCGCCACACGGAGCACCAACGGGCGGGGCCGCAGATCGGGCCGAAGTGTCACATGACCCAACAGACGCTTAGGCGAAGCCAGATCCTCTGCGGTCAGCGGTCTCGGCTCTTCACGAGGCGAGCGCTTCACCAGATCGTGCCGCAGCGCAAACATCTGCCAATTGACGTTTTGTGCCCCCAGCCGGTTGAACACCATCGGCATGTCGATGGCCACCACATGGGCCACCACCGTGTTGTCCGTACGGCACCGGGCGTCCTGAGCAGCTGCCCATGCCGGGAACAAGACTGCAGAGCAGCACAACACACAACTCGAAAGCCGAAGCGCCATGTGCATGACAACCTCCCTCGTGTGCGGACCGCATCTGGGCGGCCTCAGGTGGATTGATGTTTGTCAAACCGGTTGTATGCCCGTCGCTTCGATGGGTCAATGCCCCATCGAGAGGATGAAACGCTCAAAACCTGAAAGCTTCTGCAGAGGGGACTGTGCGAGACAATCGGCTCTGGCCCCAGCTTGTGGCTCTCAAACGATGTGGAGGCTCCCCGCTCAGCGCGCGTGGGCACTTCGTTGATATTCGTAACATTTTTTACAAACATGCAACTCGCCACCTGGAACGTCAACTCCCTCAATGTGCGGCTGCCGCAGGTGCTGGACTGGCTGGCCACGAACCCGGTCGACGTGCTGGCTCTGCAGGAGCTCAAGCTCACCGACGACAAATTTCCGGTGCAAGCCTTCACCGACATCGGCTACCAGGCGCAGTGGTTCGGACAGAAGACCTACAACGGTGTGGCGCTGCTCAGCAAATCGCCAGCGACCGACGTGATCAAAAACATCCCGGGGTTTGAAGACGATCAGTCGCGCGTGCTCTGTGCAAGTTTCGAGGGCGTGCGGGTGATCGGCGCTTACTTCCCCAATGGGCAGGAGCCTGGCAGCGACAAGTTCGCCTACAAGATGCGCTGGCTCGAAGCCCTGCGCGAATGGGTGCGTGCCGAGATGGCGACACACCCGCAGCTGGTGCTGATGGGCGACTACAACATCACCTTCGACGACCTCGACGTGTGGGACCCAGAGGGCATGCGCGAAACCATCCACTGCACCACCGAAGAACGCTCCCACCTGCAGTCACTGATCGACCTCGGCCTCACCGACTCGGTACGACTGTTCCCACAACCCGACAAGAACTACAGCTGGTGGGACTACCGCGACTTCGCCTTCCGGCGCAACCGCGGGCTGCGCATTGACCACATCCTGATCAGCGACGCGCTCAAAACCCGAGCAACGGCGTGCGCGGTGGACAAGCTGCCCCGCAAGAACGAACGACCCAGCGACCACGCGCCGGTGGTGCTCACTCTAGATTCAGCTCCTGGATCTTGCGGGTGATCGTGTTGCGGCCAATGCCCAGCTTCTGAGCAGCTTCGATGCGGCGGCCGCGGGTGTTGGACAGCGCGGTCTGGATCAGGCAGGTCTCGAACCGGTGGGTCAAGACATCCCACACGTCGGTGCGCCCCGCTTCCAGCAGAGCCTGCGCCTCTGCCTGCAAACCGGCCTCCCAGGCCGGAGCGCTTGCCACGGGTGTCGCGGACGGCGTAGGCACCGCAAGCACCGCCACCGGTGACTCGCTGACCAGCGGCAGCACCGCCGGCGCTTCGTGCGGCGCCACCGGCGGTGTCCAGGCCGCGACCGCGACGGGAGCCGCGACCGCGCCGACCACTGGCGCGCTCTCCAGCGGCAAGCTGCCTGCCATGGCCAGCACCTCGGGCGGGAGATCCTTGAGCTCGACCATCTGGGCCGGCGCCATCACGGTCAACCAGTGGCACACGTTTTCGAGCTGGCGCACATTGCCCGGGAAATCGAACGTGCTCAGCAACCGCAGCGCAGACTCTGAAATGCGCTTGGGCTCCACGCCCAGCTGCTTGGCGCTTTGCTGCAAGAAGAAGCGCGTGAGCATGGGCACGTCTTCGCGCCGCTCGCGCAACGCGGGCAGGCGCAGGCGGATCACGTTGAGCCGGTGAAACAGGTCTTCGCGGAACACGCCTTCCTTGACGCGCTGCTCCAGGTTCTGGTGGGTGGCCGCGATCACGCGAACGTTGGCACGCACCGCGCTGTGGCCACCGACACGGTAGAAGTGCCCATCGGACAGCACCCGCAGCAAGCGCGTCTGCAAGTCAAAGGGCATGTCGCCGATTTCATCGAGGAACAAGGTGCCGCCATCGGCCTGCTCAAAACGACCTCGCCGCATGGTCTGCGCGCCGGTGAAAGCGCCGCGTTCATGGCCGAACAGCTCGGACTCCAGCAAGTCTTTGGGAATGGCTGCGGTGTTGATGGCCACGAAGGGGCCACCGGCGCGCGGTGAATGCTTGTGCAGCGCGCGCGCCACCAACTCTTTGCCGGACCCCGACTCGCCGGTGATCAGCACCGTCACCTGGCTCTGGCTCAAGCGGCCAATCGCCCGGAACACGTCCTGCATGGCCGGCGCCTGGCCCAGCATCTCGGGCGCGGCCGTCATGCGTTCTTCGGCCACCTCTTCGCGCTGGCTTTCCTCGACTGCGCGGTGGATCAGTTCCACCGCTTTGGGCAGATCAAAGGGCTTGGGCAGGTACTCGAAAGCACCGCCCTGGAACGCCGACACAGCGCTGTCCAGGTCAGAGAACGCCGTCATGATGATGACCGGCAGGCCGGGCAGTTTTTCTTTGACCTTTTCCAGCAGGTCCAGGCCCGATCCCCCGGGCATGCGGATGTCGCTCACCAGGATCTGCGGGCCTTCGCTCTCGGGCGTGTCGATCAGGGCCTTCAGCACTTCCTGCGGGTTGGTGAAGCTGCGCGTGGGCAGGTTCTCGCGCAGCAAGGCTTTTTCCAGCACGAAGCGGATCGATTGATCGTCATCCACTATCCAGATCGGCTTCATGCGGTGTTGTTCCCTTCGTCAGCCCGAGGCTTTGGTCGTTGGTGTCATGGCAACGGAATCAGCAATTTGAAATCCGTGTGTCCTTCAACGCTCTCACACTCGATCAGTCCGTGGTGCTGTTGCACGAAGGTTTGCGCCAACGTCAGCCCCAGGCCGGAGCCGCCATCGCGCCCCGACACCAGCGGGAAAAAGATGCGGTCCTTGATCGAGTCTGGAACGCCAGGCCCGTTGTCGATCACATGCAATTCCAGTGCCAGCCGATAGCGCTGCTTGCCAAAGGTGAGCTGCCGACCCACGCGGGTGCGCAAGGTGATCTGTGCGTCGCCCGCCGCGATGCGATCGGCCAGCGCCTGGGCCGCGTTGTGCGCAATGTTCAGCACCGCCTGGATCAGCTGCTCGCGGTCGCCTCGGAACTCGGGGATCGAGGTGTCGTAATCGCGCACCACGCGCAAGCCCTTGGGAAACTCGGCCACGATCAGCGAGCGCACGCGCTCGCAAACCTCATGGATGTTCACGTCGCCCACCACGTGCGGGCGGCGGTGCGGCGCCAGCAAGCGGTCCACCAGCGATTGCAGCCGATCGGCTTCGTGGATGATGACCTGGGTGTATTCGGTCAGCTGCTTGTTGTCGAGCTCCAGCTCCAACAGCTGAGCGGCTCCACGAATACCGCCCAGCGGATTCTTGATTTCGTGCGCCAGGTTGCGGATCAGCTCCTTGTTGGCCTGCGCCTGATCGATCAGGCGTTCCTCGCGTTCCTGTCGCGTCTGCTGCTCCAGCGGCAACAGCTCGACAACGACCTCGCCCCGGTGCTCGGTCTGCGCCACCACCACGTGCACCGGCAGCGGTTCGTAGGCCGAGCGCTTGAGCCAGGCGTCGTACCGCAAGGCGGCAAATTCGTTGTCGCTGGCCCCGCTCAGCGCGTTCTGCAACAACGAAGGCTCGGTGAAGCAGTCTTGCAGCAGGGCGCCGGTGATGCTGCGTCGGGACATGCCCAGCGCGTCCTCCAGTGCGGCGTTGGCGTACAGCACGGCACCGTCGGAAGCGACCACAGCCACCAGGGTGGCCAGCAAATCGAGGGATTGGAATCGTTGCGCCAGTGGACCGCTGCGCGCATCGGCCGGGTCTGGCATGGGGGCGCCCTGTGCGGACGCGGGGACGGTGGGGGATTTGGGCTGTTTCAAGCCGCCTATTTTGCGGCAGTTCCTGTGCCGCTTGAAACCCCGAACCGGCTCAATTCGCGCTGGATGCCCGACACATCGCTCTCTGCCCGGGTCACGGAAGCCTTGAGCTCAGCGACGCGGTCCAGGTAGCGCTGGTGGTTGCGCGACTCGATGCCTTCTTTCTCGGGCGCGCCGTTGGCATAGGCTTTTTGCGCCTGGGCCAGTCGCTCTTGTGCCTTGCGCAATTCGGCGTCCAGAATGGCGCGGGCGTCGCTGTCACGCGCACGCTGCTCACCCGCGTCGACGCGCTCGTTGCCGCTGCGGGAGACCGTGGGGGAGTTGGCTGGGCGCGTTGCAACAGGGGTTGACCTGGCTTCGCTGGCGCGCTGCGGTGCGGTGCCCTGGATGATGGTGATGTTGCCGCCGTCCATCAGGGTGCAACCCCGGGACTTGGCGATCTCGGCGTTGTTGATGTATTCGACGGGCTTGCCAGGGCATCGGTAGATGCGTTCCTGGGCCAGGGCCTGAACGCCGCAGAGACCCACCACCACAGCGGTGAACCAGCGGAAGGCGTGACGGGACTGGGTGGACAAGGGCACAAACTCTCCGAGCGCCAAGGGCGCGTGTTCATCAATTTTTAGTATGACCGAAAACCCTGGAAAAAGTGCCTGACCGCCCGCCCGAGGTGGTGAATTAGCCGCACAAGATGCAAAAAGGGACGGCTGCACCGTCCCTTTCGACATCGGGCCCGCAAGCCTTGCGGACCCAGTGGACACCCGCCCGGCCAACGCCGGGCCAGGCATCACAGGCTGTAGTACATGTCGAATTCCACCGGGTGTGGCGCCATGCGGAAACGCGTGACTTCGGTCATCTTCAGCTCGATGTACGCGTCCAGCATGGAGTCGGTGAAAACGCCGCCCTTGGTCAGGAAGCTGCGGTCTTTGTCGAGGTACTCCAGCGCCTGGTCCAGGCTGTGGCAGACGGTCGGCACCAACTTGTCTTCTTCGGGCGGCAGGTGGTACAGGTCTTTGGTGGCGGCTTCGCCGGGGTGGATCTTGTTTTCCACGCCGTCCAGGCCCGCCATCATCAGGGCGGAGAACGCCAGGTAGGGGTTGGCCGAAGGATCGGGGAACCGCGCCTCGATGCGACGACCTTTGGGGTTCGCGACATAGGGGATGCGGATCGAAGCCGAGCGGTTGCGGGCCGAGTAAGCCAGCTTGACCGGGGCTTCGAAGCCGGGGACCAGGCGCTTGTAGGAGTTGGTGCCCGGGTTGGTGATGGCGTTGAGTGCGCGAGCGTGCTTGATGATGCCGCCCACGTAGTACAGCGCGAAATCGCTCAGGCCGGCGTAGCCGTCGCCGGCGAACAGGTTCTTGCCGTCTTTCCAGATCGACTGGTGCACGTGCATGCCGGAGCCGTTGTCGCCCGCGTAAGGTTTGGGCATGAAGGTCGCGGTCTTGCCGTAGGCATTGGCCACGTTCCAAACCACATACTTCAACACCTGGGTCCAGTCGGCGCGCTGGACCAGCGTCGAGAACTTGGTGCCGATTTCGTTTTGACCGGCGCCAGCCACTTCGTGGTGGAACACTTCCACCGGAATGCCCAGGCTTTCCAGAATCAGGGACATTTCAGCGCGCATGTCCTGCGTGCTGTCGACCGGCGGGACCGGGAAATAACCGCCTTTGACGGTCGGGCGGTGGCCACGGTTGCCGCCTTCGAGCTTGGAGCCGCTGTTCCAAGGGGCTTCGTACTCTTCGATCTCGCTGAACACGCGGCCGGGCTCGTTGCTCCAGCGCACGCCATCAAAAATGAAGAATTCGGGCTCGGGTCCGAAGTAGGCGGTATCGCCCAGGCCGGATGCTTTGAGGTAGGCCTCCGCGCGTTTGGCGATGGAACGTGGATCGCGGTCGTAAGCCTTGCCGTCGCCCGGCTCGATCACGTCGCACTGAATGAACATCGTGGTCTCTTCAAAGAAGGGATCGATGTTGGCGGTGTTGGCGTCGGGCATGAGCTGCATGTCCGAGGCTTCGATGCCTTTCCAACCGGCGACCGAAGAGCCGTCAAAGGCATGGCCGGACACGAACTTGTCTTCGTCGAAGTGGGAGATTGGCACGGTCACGTGCTGTTCTTTGCCCCGGGTGTCGGTGAAACGGAAGTCGACAAACTTGACTTCGTTGTCTTTCACCATTTGCATCACGTCTGCGACGGTCTTGGCCATCAAATACTCCTGTAGCTGGATGAGTGGGTTGGAAAAATTGACAATCGTACTAAGCAGAATTTATGCCATTGCACGCAAAGAGACTGCGGACATGCACCGACGGGTCTGCACATCCTTGGTGATTATCGGACACCCCGTGCACCCGTTCGGTAAAAACACCCCGCTGCGCCAGCGTGAAGCTGCAAAGACTGGCGCGCCGCAGGGGCTGCCAAGCGCACATGCATTGATTTGGTGCGACGTCGAATGCACTTAGTTGGTGCGTGACTTCACCGCACCATTTCGGGGCCCAGCGTTGCGCCATGGAGCCCGAGTCCGGCGACCAAATCGCCAAATGCCGACGCCACGGCCGCCGGATCACCTTTGACCCCCAGTTCGATGTGCCGCCCGAATTCTGGATGGTCCACGCTGGGCAGGCTGAACACTTTGACCGGATGGTTGCGTTCGATCTGCTCCATCAAAGGTGTGAGCGCGGCTTCCATCGCACCGATCACCACCACCGAGCGCTCCAGCCAGTTGTTGCGTCGATGCAGGTGGCCGTAGGCCTGGTCGAGCACGGATTCGATCATCGGCCAGGCCATGACCGGGAACCCCGGCACAAAATGCACCGCACCGCCTCCCGGTCCGCGGCAACTGAAGCCAGGAATCTTGTTGTACGGGTTGGAGATGATCTGCGCGCCGCGCGGGAACACCCCCATGTTGAAACGGTGCACGTTGTCGGGCCGATCGGGGTCGTAGGGCTCGCCACGCTCGGCGGCCAGGTCGCGCATGCGCTCAGCGATCAACTCGCGCGCCTGGGGATGCAGGACGAGGTCCACCCCCAGCGCGGCCGCTGCGCACTGGCGGGTGTGGTCATCGGGCGTCGCTCCGATGCCTCCGCAGGAGAACACCACGTCGTTGCTGGCCAAGGCTTCGCGCAAGGTGGCGGTGATGCGATCGGGGTCGTCGCCCACGCAGAGTGCCCATGCCAGAGAAAGCCCGCGAGCCTGCAGCAGCTCGATCACCCTGGGCAGGTGTTTGTCGGCGCGTTTGCCCGAGAGGATTTCGTCGCCGATGATGATCAGGCCGAATGCGGGTGTCATGGTCAGGTCTCAGGAGCCGGTGTTCGGTGGTGGCGGGGACGGAGGTGGTGGAACCCCGGGCAGAACCTCGACGGCGGACGGCGTCACTTCCACCACATCGGCCGCCAGCGGCGAGGATCGCAGGTTGTGCAACACGGCCAGTGCGTAATGGGTGAACCAGAGCGACGCGAATGCGAACACCAGGGTGTAAATCCAG
>JALOSH010000480.1 GCA_025458545.1 Hydrogenophaga sp. | reverse complement strand
CCGCATCCACATCTTGGAGGGCCGGCAGCTGGTGCTGCTGAACATCGACGAGGTGATCCGCATCATCCGCCACAGCGACGAGCCCAAGCCCGCGCTGATCGAAGCCTTCAAGCTCAGCGACCGCCAGGCCGAAGACATTCTGGAGATTCGCCTGCGCCAACTCGCGCGGCTGGAAGCCATCAAGATCGAGCAGGAGCTGAAAGAGCTGCGTGAAGAGCAGGGCAAACTCGAAGACATCCTGTCCAACCCGGCGAGCCTGAAGCGCCTGATGGTCAAGGAGATCGAGGCCGACGCCAAGACCTTTGCCGACCCGCGCCGCACGCTGATCCAGGCCGAGAAGAAGGTCGTGGCCGAAATCAAGGTGGTGGACGAGCCGGTCACGGTGGTCATTTCCAGCAAGGGCTGGGTGCGCGCCCGCACTGGCCACGGCCACGAGGCTGGCAGCTTCGCCTTCAAGGCGGGCGACGGGCTGTACGGCACTTTTGAATGCCGCACGGTGGACACGCTGATCACCTTCGGCAGCAACGGCCGCGTCTACAGCGTGCCGGTGGCCAGCCTGCCGGGCGCGCGCGGCGACGGCCAGCCGATCACCACGCTGATCGAACTGGAAAGCGGCACGCAGCCGCTGCATTACTTTGCTGGCCCGGCCAACGCCACGTTGCTGCTCAGCGGCACCGGCGGCTACGGTTTCCTGGCCACGGTCGACAACCTGGTCTCGCGCCAGAAGGCGGGCAAGGCCTTCATCAGCGTGGGCCCTGGCCACGGTCGACAACCTGGTCTCGCGCCAGAAGGCGGGCAAGGCCTTCATCAGCGTGGGCGAGGGCGAGACCATCTGCGCGCCCTCGCACGCCGCGAACACGTCGGGAGGCCAGCCGCTGGCGCCTGCCACGCACGTGGCCTGCGCCTCCACTGGCGGTCGCATCCTCACCTTCGAGATTGCCGAGCTGAAGCTGATGGAGAAGGGCGGTCGCGGCCTGATGCTGATCGACCTGGAGCCCAAGGACACGCTGGCCGGCGCCTGCGCCTACACCCGCAGCGTGAAGATCGAAGGCATTGGCCGCGGCGGCAAGGAGCGCGACGAGACGCTGGAGATCCGCAGCCTGAACAACGCCCGAGCCCTGCGCGGCCGCAAAGGCAAAGCGGCCGATCTGGGCTTCAAGCCCAACCGCATCACCCGGGTGGAATGATGTTCAACGACGCGACCGGGATGTTCCTGCTGCTGGTGAGTTTCGGGCTCACCTTCTTTGTGGCGCGTTTCGTCGGCAAGCGCCTCCAGGCGAAACGCGCGGCCGAAGAAGCCGCCAAGGCCGAACGCGAGCTGGCCCAGCAAAGCCGCCAGGTGCGGCGCGCGGCGGCCCGGCAGAAAAAGGGCTGAGGCTTTCATGCCCGACTTCGGCCCGCACCTCAAAGGTTTTCCGACCGGTGCGGCGCCGCTGACCCGTGAGCAGATCCCGGCGCAGGGCTGGCAGTTGCTGCACGGCGATCTGGCCTTGCCGCTGGCGGTGCTCAAGCAGTCGGCCCTGCGGCACAACCTGCTCTGGATGCGCGACTTCTGCGCGCAGCGCGGGCTGTTTCTCGCGCCGCACGGCAAGACCAGCATGTCGCCCGAGCTGTGGCAGATGCAGCTGGACGCCGGTGCCTGGGGCATCAGCTTTGCCACCGTCTTCCAGGCGGCGGTGGGCGCGCGGCACGGCGTGCCAGTGCTGCTGATCGCCAACCAGGTGATCCAGCGCGCTGAGCTGGATGCGCTGGCGCTGTTGCACACCGAACGGCCTGCGCTGCGCTCGATGTTCCTGGTGGATTCGGTGGGGCAGGTGGACGCCATCGAGGCCTGGGCTGCCGAGCGCTCGTTCCAGGGCCGCTTTGAAGTGCTGCTGGAGCTGGGCATTGCCGGGCAGCGCACCGGCACCCGCACCGCCGACGAAGCGCGGCAGACCGCGCAGCGCATCGCCGCTAGTTCGGTTCTGCGGCTGGTGGGTATCGAGTGCTACGAAGGCACGACCGCGTTTTGCGACCACACCAAAGACCGCGCCACCGTCAAGTACCTGATGGACCGGGTGGACGCGATCGCGCGAGAAGCCATCGCCCAGGGCTGGTTCGCGCAGTCGGGCTGCTACCTCACCCACGATCACCAGCGCTACACCCGCTACCTGTGCTGTGTGGGCGAGCGGCTGAACCTGAGGGAGACGCTCAAACCCGCGCTGGAGCTGCTGGCCTGCGTGCAGAGCCAGCCCGAGCCGGGTCTGGCGCTGCTGAGCATGGGCAAGCGCGATGTCTCTTACGACCTGGACCTGCCGATGCCGATCTGGCGCGCCGATGGCCAGGGCGGCGCGCCGCAGCCTGTGCCCCCGCACTGGCGCATCGATGCGCTCAACGACCAACACGCCTACCTGCGCTTTGACGCCAGCGCCCCGCGGAACGAATGGCCGCGACTGGGCGACACCGTGGCCAGCGGTATCTCGCACCCCTGCACCACCTTCGACAAATGGCGCTGGCTGCCGGTGGTGGACGATGGCTACCGCGTGGTGGATGCGGTCAGCACCGTGTTCTGAAAGACCGTTCACCGCAACCGGTCACAGACCCCGAAACCGCTCGGCCTGGGTGAACGCCTCTAAAGTTGCTGCACTGCAACATAAAGGCTTGCCAACATCGGGAATACCCGTAGAATCACGTTCATGCTGCACTGCAACATAACTCGGAAACCGGGACATGTTCATGAGTGGCTCCTGTGTCCCCAACCTCTATCCAAGGAAACCGAAATGAACAACCCCGCCGAACAAATCATCGCCGCCAACAAAGCCAACCTGGAAGCCCTCGAAGGCGCCGCCAAGAAGGCCTTCGCCGGCACGGAAAAGCTGGTCGATCTGAACATGACCGCCTCCAAGGCCGCCCTGGGCGAGACCCTGAGCCACGCCAAGGCAGTGATGTCTGTGAAGACCCCCCAGGAATTCATGGCCCTGCAAACCGCTTTCTTCCAGCCCCTGGCTGAAAAGTCGGTGGCCTACTTCCAGCACGTGCAAGCCATCGCCACCGAAGGCAGCGCCGACTTCACCAAGCAGATCGAAGCCAACATGGCCGAAGCCCAGAAGGCGTTCAGCGCTTCCATGGACCAG